>JAUXDP010000154.1 GCA_030618325.1 Methylococcaceae bacterium
GTAGTTCCGCCATCACTTTCGTGAGTGCCGCTGTCAAGGTCGTCTTACCATGATCAACGTGTCCTATCGTTCCTACGTTTACGTGGGGTTTGGTTCGTTCAAATTTTTCTTTGGCCATACAAATAACTCCTTAATAACGCTACAATCATTATACAAAAATGGAGCCCATAACCGGATTTGAACCGGTGACCTCTTCCTTACCAAGGAAGTGCTCTACCGACTGAGCTATATGGGCCAGTTTTATCAGTAAAGAATGGAGCGGGTGATGGGAATCGAACCCACGTAATCAGCTTGGAAGGCTGGAGTTCTACCATTGAACTACACCCGCTTAGATTTATTGAAAATCGATGGTGGAGGGGGGAGGATTCGAACCTCCGAAGGCGGAGCCGTCAGATTTACAGTCTGATCCCTTTGGCCACTCGGGAACCCCTCCATCTCGTAAGCAGGGCATTTTCCAATATTACTTAAAATCTGTCAACAATTAAAAACCACTAAATTTTCATCTGCAACCACAATAAATCGTCAAAAAAATGTCGCTTTATATTTAAACAGACAAAATCCATACACCTGCCAACTGGCATTTTCTTGCCGCTATACCAAAGAAAACCCTAACAAATATTTTTAAGTTATTGATTAATATTAAATATTATATTTAGGCATAAAATTAGCTACAAAGAAAATGAATTAAACTTTTTGGATTTGATAATGAAAGGTAAAACAGCAAACCTGGCAATAGTTAGCAACAACAACTTGCCAGCAAAAAAATCAAATAAGCTGCTGCATCAGCACAACATCGTCAACGCTTTACAAACAACGCTTGAATTTGATCGACTGATTACCATTTTTAGCGAAAAGATTGAGTCACTAATCCCTCACAGTGGTTGTATTTATGTAAATGAGGAATTTGACATTGAAATAGAATTAGGCAGCAAGGCTCACCACTCCTGTAGCTATACGTTAACTATAGAAGAAAAACAACTTGGCAACCTCAAATTAATGCGCCGAAACCGCTTTACCCATGAAGAACTCCAATTCCTGGAAACTCTCCTATCTTACTTAGTATATCCCTTGAATAACGCCTCGTCACTTAAACAGGCAATTAATCAAGCACATATCGATCCACTAACAAAAACCAGCAATCGAGCCGCCTTTGATAGCACAGTTTCTCGTGAAATCAGTCTAGCATTGCGTAATGACAATTCTTTATCCGCTATCTTTCTGGATATAGATCACTTTAAATCGATTAATGATGATTTCGGCCACGCCTGCGGAGATATGGTTTTATCTGTCACTGCTAAATTAATAAAACAGTGTGCGAGAGACAGCGACTTAATATTTCGGTATGGCGGAGAAGAATTTGTTCTGTTATTGAGTAACACAGATCTTACAGGAGCAAAACGATTGGCCGAACGGATTCGAAAAAAACTAGAGCATCACACACTAGCATTTAATATGGACGCCATTAAAGTGACTGCCAGCCTGGGTATTGCCACCCTTAGAGCCAACGACAATATGGAGAGCTTTATCCAAAGGGCAGATAATGCGATGTATCAAGCAAAAGAACAAGGTAGAAACCAGGTAAGCTTTGAAAGCTAAAACATAGAAACTAACTTGCCAATAATAAATCAGACACGAACCAGAAAATCAACCACCTTTCTGCTTGTTTACTTACTATTATTGGCAATTCAACTCCCGTTTCTCAAAAACATAGCCAATTATTAGCGAGAAAGCCTCTTATTCTTTCCACGTTTGGGGCGATCGAGTGAATTAGAATAAGACGTTGGTTTTTCTTGGCGCATATCAACTAATTTAAATACTCCTGCCAACTCTTTATCAGTTAATTCATACCAACTTTGTGCCCTTAAATTATCCGGAAGAATGATAGGCCCGTATCGTACACGCATTAAACGACTTACTGTTTTACCTTGCGACTCCCAAAGCCTGCGCACCAACCGGTTCCGGCCCTCTTTTACCGTTACGTGATACCATTTATTAGCGCCCTCCCCGCCATTAAACTGGATATCATCAAAATGAGCCTTACCATCCTCCAGCTCAACACCCTGTTTTAATTGCTCAATAAGCGCATCATCAACATCACCCAGAATGCGAACCGCATATTCTCTATCCACCTCAAAAGAAGGATGCATCAGGCGATTAGCCAATTCACCATTATTAGTGACTAACAACAGCCCTTGGGTGTTGATATCCAACCGGCCTATCGCAATCCAGCGCCCCACCGTCAATTTGGGTAATTGCTTAAAAACCACTGGGCGACCATCGGGGTCTCGCCGCGTCACAACTTCACCTGTAGGCTTATGGTAAATCAACACCCTTGTGGGTTGCCTGCCGAACTTTTGCCAGTCCACCACCCGCCCATTCAACTGCAAATGATCGCCTTCGCTTAAATGATCACCTAACTGGACAGTACTGCCATTAATTTTAAGCTTGCCATCAACAATCCAGCGCTCAATTTCCCTACGAGACCCCAAGCCTCCCCGCGCTAAAACTTTTTGCACGCGCTCGCCATCAGACACTTTTACAGCAGCCTCTAGCGGGTCTTTGCTATTGGAGTGTTCCGGTAATTTCTTGCTGTTCGATTGCTTCAATCGCTGGGCTTGATATTTCTTGCTTTTCACTAGTTTCTTGAGTAGAAGTGGAATCAGATGATGCTAAAGGCTGTAAATCTTCAATCTCTTGTAATGTTGGCAATTCACTTAATGAAGATAAATTAAAGTAATCCAACAGCTGTTTGGTAGTGCTATATAACGCTGGCCTGCCAGGCACTTCTTTATGCCCGACAACACGAACCCATTCCCGGTCCAGCAAAGTTCGCATAATGGTTGAACTCACGCTAACCCCACGAATATCTTCAATATCACCGCGCGTCACCGGCTGCTTATAGGCAATTATTGCCATCGTCTCCAACAGCGCTCGTGAATATTTGGGAGGCTTTTCAGAAAACAATCGAGATACCCAGGGCGACATGGCTTCTTTTACTTGAAATCGATAACCATTGGCGACCAACTTAAGTTCAACAGGCCGTAAACGATAATCTTCTATAATCGCATCAATGGCTCTTTGAATTTCATCATTATCCGGCTGCGCCAACTCAGGAAAAACCTGTCTTAGCTGCTTCACCGTCATGGGTTGATTTGCAGCGAACAATAAGGCTTCTACAATTTGCTTGATTTCCACGTTAACCTTAATAACTTCTATTTCAGGCGGAGGTACTACTGCCGGCGTTGGTGGCGGCGGTAATTCGGAGAGGGGCGAAGGGTTCGGACTGGATGATTTCGATAAGTCCTTCCTTGGTGAGCTCGAGGATGGCAAGAAACGAGACAACCACACCATACTTGCCTTCGGTGTTATTGAATAACTGCGAAAAAATGAGGTGATTTTTCCCGTTAAGGTTTTCCAAAATGGTTGACATTCGTTCACGGACAGATAGTGGCTCTCTGGTTATTTGGTGATGAGATAACTGCTCAGCTCTTTTAAGAACACCCTGAAATGCTAACAGCATTTCTTTTAATTGCACATCAGGTAATATTTTCTCTACTTTAACATTCGAAACATCAACAAAGGTAGCAAAAATATCTCGCTCCTCTCTGGGTAATAGATCTATTTCTTCAGCCGCCTGTTTAATATTTTCATATTCTTGAAGTTTCCGAATCAATGTCGCCCTGGGATCATCTTCTTCGTCCTCCATCTCAGACTGGCGAGGCAATAGCAGCCTGGATTTAATTTCCGCTAACATTGCAGCCATCACCAAATATTCTGCAGCTAACTCTAGCTGCATGTCACTCATAACTTCGATATAGTTGATATATTGCTTGGTAATTTCAGCAATTGGAATATTTAAAATATCCAGATTTTGCCTTCTTATCAAGTATAACAATAAGTCTAACGGCCCTTCAAAAGTTTCCAAAAACACCTTAAGTGCATCAGGCGGTATATATAGATCTTCAGGCAAGTCCGAAAGGGGTGCCCCCTCAACTATTGCTAAGGGTAAAACTTGCAATTGATGCTCTGCACTATCTAGGTTCATGAAAGATCTTTTGGCACCAAGTTATTGTAAACCTGCTAATGAAAAAAAGAGTTTTTGCAATGCATATAATGGACTACCCAGTATGGAACTTAGCACCCCTGACATCAAAAGAAACAATAAGATAAAAAATCCGTATTGCTCGACGCGACTATAATACCAAGCCCACCTCTTGGGCAATAGCGCTGTTAATATACGACTGCCATCTAAAGGAGGAATGGGCAACAAGTTTATAAGAGCCAACACCAAATTAATCGTAATACCTGCAAAACTCATATACATCATAGGCTGTATAGCAGCATCAATATTTAATATCCCACCCATTCTGCCAAATAATGCCCAGGCGACCGCCATCATTAAATTGGATAGTGGCCCTGCCGCCGCAACCAAAGCCATATCTGGAATTGGATTTTTTAAATTCCTCATGTTTACCGGCACCGGCTTGGCCCAACCAAAAATAAAGCCTGTGCCGGTAATCAACAACAAACCTGGCACCAGTATCGTTCCTATCGGATCAATGTGCTTTATCGGATTTAAAGTCAAGCGACCAAGCATCCATGCAGTTTTATCACCTCGTTTTTTAGCTACCCAGCCATGAGCCACCTCATGGACTGTTATAGCAAAAATGACCGGCAACACCCACACTACCACACGTTGCAGCATAGTTAATTCATTCATCATTGGTTAGGAGCCTGTCTGAAAATAGAAACCTTAGCGAGGGAAAGCCCGTTTGAGTCAGGTTTTTTGTTCATTTGTGGTGAATAATAATTTTATCTTACGAAAGTGATAGTCAGTTAAGTGATTGTTTATACAGCGAGGAAGGCAACCCAAAAGGCTCAGGTTATCAAATTTACGCCTGCTCGTATTGTCACTTTATTCCAACATAGAAGCAACACCTTTTCCTTGCCTGACAATTTCCGCGCCATGCTCGTCAAAGGTAATGATTGTGGTTGGTTGATATTCAATTATACCTGCATCAATCACCAGATCCAGCTCATGTTCTAACCTTTTCCTGATTTCATAAGGGTCAGTGATTGAATCCTCATCTCCTGGCAAAATCAATGTGGTACTAAACAAAGGCTCAGCTAACTCCTGAACCAGCATTTGTGCCACCGGATGATCAGGAATCCTAATACCAATTGTTTTACGCTTGGCACGTTGTAAACGTCTGGGTACTTCTCGGGTAGCATTCAAAATAAAAGTAAAAGGCCCTGGGGTTAAACTCTTAACTAACCGAAAAGCATCATTACTCATTTTGGTAAAAATAGAAACTTGCGTCAGATCCTTACACACCAAAGTAAAATTGTGCTTATCATCCAATTGCCTAATACGCCGAATTTTATCTAGCGCTTGTTTATCACCAATATGGCAGGCAATGGCATAAGATGAATCGGTTGGATAAGCAACAACCCCACCCTTATTAATTATTTCAACGGCTCTGTGAATCAGCCGTAGCTGTGGATTTTCTGGATGAATTTCAAAATACTGTGCCATTTGTTTATTTTTATTGTTGGCAAAGAATACATTATCCTAGAAAAACCAATGGAACGCGAAATTATGTGACACAAGCTCATCATATAGAAAGATTAGAGGTGCAGAACCATTCGAAGCTTTCAGTCATCATCCTTACGGGGCTTCTGTTCTGGTATAGGCAATAAGGGAATATGATTACTTTCCATAACTTTTCTGATAGCTAATTCATTTTCATCAATCAGTTTATTCAATACTACTTGACGCTCTTTATCTCCATAGCGTACAGCCATAGCTATAGAAAAATCAAATTTCATTCCTGGTCTGGATGTCATCGGGATAACAGTGTAGCTATTTTCAGGGCTTTGCGATAAAACGTGTCCAGCCATAACCCCCCATAAAATCACCATATCAATTTTGCCCACCTGCAAATCCTTTTCAATCCGCATGGCTAGATTGCTTTTATCATCACCGGTCATGGTTTGGTAAGGGATACCTTGATCTAATAGCCCCATCTTCTGTAACCAGGCTGTACCTGGGCCGCGATCAAACATAGCAATGCGCAATTTCTCCTGCCTTTGCAACGATAATTCACCTAGCTGCTCTGGTTTTGTAATATCATCCCAGCCTCGTCCCTTGGCAATCAAAAGCAAATAAGTTGAGTGATAATAAGGCCGGGTTGTTAGCGCCAAATCATACCCTGCGGGAACCCCCATAACAACATCACATTTATATAAGTCACTATCGGGCAACTTTGCCTTTAAGGTGTTTCGGATAAATCCTATTCTTTGTGAAAACCATTTATATTCAATCTCCTGACCCAGATTTTTAGCAAATAGCTCAGCAATTTTATTTTCAAAACCACTGCCATCCTTTGTGGAATATGGGGGGTGCAGGGGATCAGCACAAACTCGGAATTTACCTCCGGCTAATACGGATGCTGATATTACCACCCAAAAAGTTAAAATAGCCGTTGCTTTCACCAAACCTCTCATAGCACTCTCTCTTAAATATAAGGAAATTTATTTTATCTCAGAAAAAAGAAAAGCCCTAGCCGATATTATCGACCAGGGCTTCTTTAAGAAAACCTGTCTACTAAAGACAGTTTAACTTGACCTAAGGCAATGCAAATACAGTTAAAACACCGCCCAGTTTTGTGTAAGAACTTAGGCTTCTGTAGGCACCAACCGCACCCAATCCTTCAGTATTTGAGCCTTCAGTACCATCATCAAGACCCGCAGCGATACCGATACCGGCCCATCCGCCTATACCAGACAGAACACCAACGTATTGTTTACCTTTGTATTCCCAGGTATTAACATTACCGATGATACCTGACGGGGTTTTAAACTTATAAAGTTCTTTCCCAGTCTTAGCGTCAACAGCTTTCAAATAACCTTCAAGCGTACCGTAGAAAACCACACCGCCAGCAGTAGCCACAGATCCTGACCACACTGAAAATGGCTCATCTATAGACCAGATCATTTTACCCGTTGTAGGATCCCAGGCAGTAAACTGACCGAGGTTTGTAGACTTGTTAGGCTTACCCGTCATGGCATCAACACCAGCTGGGAACATGGTCAAAGTTGCACCAACATAAGGCTGGCCAGCAGTATATTCGACCTCAAAAGGTTCATAGTCCATACAAACATGGTTGCCTGAAATATAGACATAACCAGTTTGCGGAGAATAAGAAACAGGCTGTTGGTTTTTACTGCCTAACGCTGCAGGACATACACCTTCAGTATTTTCATCCTCACCATTTTGCTCAGTACTGTATTTTGCAACAACCTGGGGACGACCTGTTTTCATATCAACATGAGATGCCCAGTTGACAGCTTGGTCAAATTTTTCAGCAACCAATAATTCACCAGTTACACGATCTAAGGTGTAACCAAAGCCATTACGATCAAAATG
>JAUXDP010000221.1 GCA_030618325.1 Methylococcaceae bacterium
AGGGTTAAAAAAGCCATATTCATGGTCGTTCTAAGAATATTTAAAAAATACACTAGTTCTTTCATAACCTTTATTCAAGTCTAAATATCAAAGACTTTTGCCATGTGATAGCCATGTGCGCCCTGGTCTGTGCTATTATGGAGCGATTATAAAAATTTCTAGAACCCGTAAACCACTTATAACGAAATGCAAGAAATAGAATACCAATTTCGGGAAGAAGATTTAATTTTCTATAACGAATTACAATATAAAAATAATGAAGACTATCTGAAAAATATTAAGCGTAATCGTTGGATCTATCCTGGAATTATGCTTTTGATTGCTTTGTTTTACTGGTCTTACTACGGGAATATGGAACAGGCGCTTTATATTTCATTCATGGCTCTGTTATGGCTATTTGTTACGCCTTGGGTAATCAAGTGGCAAATGAAACATAAAGTGTTGGAGAGTTATACAGAACAGGAAAAAAACAATATGTTTGGTGAATATCGCCTGTTTATTGATCCAAAGGATCCCAACTTTTTACAGGAAAGATCCCCGAGCGGTAAAAACAAAATCGAATGGAAAGAGATGCTCCGAGTTGATTATGAAAAAAATCAAGTCCATCTTGTGCTTGACACCGGAATAGCCATGATTATACCGACAGAAACCGTAAGCAAAGGAAATCTTGAAAAATTTGCCCGGCAGGTAGAGCAGTTAATAGAAAAACATGATTAATAAGTCAGAAGTTTAGCATGGGGTATCGATGAAGAAAGGCATCTGTCTCGATTGAGACGCTTCGTGCCTCAGCACATTATGAATTGAAAAACCTAAATCACGCCTTGGATCTAGAAAATCAGCCAAGACATTCAAAGTATTCCTGCACGTTTTTGGATATAATACCGACAGGCATCAACACACTCAGGCTTTGAAGGATAAGGACCACTCACCATATCAACGGTAAAAAACCACCAGCCCTGTTTGTTAACATAATAACGATCCTGTGGCTTAAAGACAGGATTATTAATTCTATGATATTTCTTTTCCACCCCTATATTTTATCTGACCTGAGATAAAGTTGTGCTGAACTTTAAAAATATTAGCTTACGACGAGGCACCGATGTTTTATTTTCTGGTGCATCATTTACTATCCATAAAGCCCAAAAGCTAGGTATTACCGGAGCGAACGGTGTTGGAAAATCAAGTTTTTTCGCCTTTATTCGCAACGAATTACATCCTGATGAAGGTGATTTTACGATGCCGCCTGGTTTACAAATTGCCCATGTTGCCCAGGAAACACCCGCGGTGCCATGCAATGCAATTGAGTATGTAATCGACGGTGACCAGGAACTAAGAAGATTACAGCTGCAATTACAAGCTGCAGAACAAGCGGACGATGGCATCAAACAGGCAGAGTTACATGCAAAATTAGACACTTTAGGCGGTTATACAGCACAATCGCGCGCATCACGATTATTAAATGGACTTGGCTTTTTGCCTGCTCAAGAACAAAAAGCGGTTGCTGAATTTTCTGGTGGTTGGCGTATGCGTCTTAATCTAGCCCAGGCTTTAATGTGTCGCTCTGATGTGCTATTGCTTGACGAACCCACCAATCATCTAGATCTGGATGCTGTAATGTGGCTGCAGGACTGGTTATGTAAGTACCCTGGAACCCTATTATTGATTTCACATGATCGTGATTTTCTCGATGCTGTTGCCGATCACATTATTCATATTGAACAACAAAAAGCAGAAATTTACACTGGAAACTACACCGCATTTGAAAAAATCCGCGCAGAAAAATTAGCCCAACAACAATCAGCGTATGAAAAACAGCAACAAGAGATTGCTCATATGCAAAGTTTTGTTGATCGTTTTAAAGCCAAAGCAACCAAAGCAAAGCAGGCCCAAAGCAGGGTAAAAGCTTTGGAAAAGATGTCTTTGATTGCACAGGCGCATGTTGATTCGCCTTTTGATTTTACCTTTGTCGCACCCAATAAACTTCCCAACCCACTCATTAAAATTAGCCAGGCCAGTGTGGGTTATGACCAAACAGTTATTCTGAAGGATATCAATCTGTCTATTTCACCGGGAGATAGAATTGGTTTATTGGGGCCGAATGGTGCAGGTAAATCGACCTTAATTAAGGTACTAGCAGGAGAGATGGAACCATTAAGCGGGGAAAAGCAGGATGCAGAAATGCTGAAAATTGGTTACTTCGCCCAACATCAGTTGGAACAATTGCACCTCGACGAGAGTCCATTATGGCATCTTAGAAAAATAAACCCCAAGGCAACAGAAAAAGAATTGAGGAATTATTTAGGCGGTTTTAATTTTCATGGCGATAAAGCGCTGGAAAAGGTTGCCCCTTTTTCCGGTGGTGAAAAAGCCAGGCTAGTCCTGGCGCTACTTGTTTATCAGCAACCGAACTTGTTATTGCTAGATGAACCAACCAACCATCTGGATCTGGAAATGCGCCATGCACTTAGTGTTGCTTTGCAGGAATTTCAGGGTGCTATTATCTTAGTATCACATGACCGGCATATGCTGCGTTCAGTTACAGACCAATTGATACTTGTTGCTAATGCAAAAGTACAATTATACGATGGTGATTTAGTTGACTATCACCAATGGTTGGTAGAACAAAAACAACAAAATATCGAACAACCTGACACCATTAAAGCCAGCCAATCTATGTCGCGGAAAGAGCAGCGAAAATTAGATGCTGAACGTAGACAAAAATTAAAACCGTTGTATGATGCAGTTAATAACGCAGAGCGAGAAATAGAGAAATTACACCAGGAACAACAGCAATTAGAAAAGATTTTAACTGATCCTGAAATTTATTCTGATGCGGAAAAAAATCGCTTAAAACAGTTATTACACCGAAAGGTACAGCTAGATAAACTATTAGAAACGACCGAAGCTGACTGGCTAACTGCAGGTGAGCAGCTGGAAATTGCCGAAAACGAAAATAATGTTTGAGATTATTGTATTATTTTTTAAAATTTGTCTGCTGAAGAAAGCACCACAAGATATCCCTTATTCTGTCTGGCTTTTCAGGATAACAGCGGCCATCAATGCGTTTATCAGCTTTCTGATTATCTATATTTCCACAGGTTGGTGGTACGCATTACAACAAGTAGTCACAGGTGTCGCCCTAATCATCGCTATCACCTGGGTAATTTTGCTACTGGCAAACAAAACTGCACGTTTCTATCAAACTGCTACAGCTTTATTCGGTACTGATACAATCATAAATTTCTTTGCTATTCCTGCTTTATCAACGCTTGCAACGAATCACGCAACCGGATTTTCCAATCTGCTTCTAATCGGTTTGATGGTTTGGCATTGGCTAATTAGTGGTCATATTTTTCGTCATACCCTTTCTTCAAATTTACTGTTTGGTTTGGGTGTGGCATTGTTATATATTATTAGTTCAAACTGGGTTATGGTAACCCTATTTCCTCAAACTATTGATGTGGGGTAATTTTCGTGATGAACACCTATAAGCACGTTTTATTAGCAGCAGATTTTTCAGAAAATGGTGAAGCCATATCCAAGCGAGCCAAAGAAATAGCAGATAGAAACCAAGCCAAATTGAGTACTGTCCATATTGTAGATTATTTACCAATAACTGATGCAACCTATGGCCCGATAATTCCTTACGATATGGATTTAACGTCAGAGTTAATGGATGCGGCAAAGCTAAGATTAGCTGAATTAGGCAAAAAACTGAACATTGATGAAGCCAATCAATGGCTAGAAATGGGTAGCCCGAAGCTAGAAGTGGTTCGGATTGCAGAAGAAAACCATGTCGATTTAATCGTTGCCGGCTCCCATGGCCGACATGGCTTGGCATTACTCTTGGGATCAACAGTCAACGGGATTTTGCATCATGCTACATGCGATGTTCTGGCGGTTAGAATACAGGATGATTAAGTTTGCATACCATGGCACTGGGCGAAGGTAGAGGCAGATATCATCAATCCAGTATTTAATTTTAATAAAGGGTACCTCTAATAATTGCCTTTTTGCCCGATTTCGGCGTTGGATAATTTTCTGCGATCCTCATGTATTCCATATACACTGCGGTTCTCAAAAAACATCCGCCTTGAACTCGAACAAAAATTCGAATTATTAGAGGTACCCTAAATATAAATAATATAAAAAATGTTAGGAACAATAGAAAGCTACGACAACAAATCTCAAACTGGCGTTATCAAAAGTAAAAAAGGACATTATGCTTTTCACATTGATGATTGGCAGGATGAAGAGCCACCTGAGAAAAATGATGATGTTTCTTTTGAAGAAAAGGATGGCGAAATTTATACTGTTTCCCTAATAGGAGCTTATTTCGCACAAATGGAACCGGTCAAATCCCGAATTATTGCCGGTTTGTTGGGGGTGATTCTAGGAGCTGTTGGAGCACATCGTTTTTATCTAGGTTATTACACCATTGGTATAGCGCAGTTGATTGTTACCGGTCTTACTTTGGGATATGGACTTCTGTGGGGATTTATAGAAGGAGTTCTACTTCTTTCCGGTAATATAGATAGAGATGCCAAGAACCGTCCTTTAAAATAACCCTTGCACGTCCTGATATACTCTTTTCGTTTAAATTAAGTCCATCCCTTCATGCAACGAATATTGTATTACGCAATTTTACCTCTCTTTTGGTTAATTTCCCTGCTCCCCATTTCAGTTTTATATCTATTTTCTGACTTCTTATATTCGATTATTTATGTTGTTCTTGGCTACCGAAAAAAAGTCGTTCAAGAAAACCTAAATAATGCCTTCCCGGAAAAATCTTCCGAGGAAATTAATAAAATAACCCGTGATTATTATCACTATCTTTGTGATTTACTCGTCGAAGTTTTAAAAGGCGCTTCCATGACCCGCGAACAATACGAACAGCGATGGACAGCCGATTCAGAAGAAGTTTTAAAAATTTATGCACAAAATCGAAGTGCAATTTTTATTTTGGGTCACTTTGGAAACTGGGAAGCGGCAGCACCTGTTTGCACCTTCTATTGCAACTACCACCTCAATATTGTTTACAAACCAATAGCTAATAGTTATTTCGAAAAACTGGTTAACAAAATACGAACCAGATTCAACAATAAGGTTACGCCTATGGATAAGATTTTAAGGCAAATGCTTAAGGATAAAAATAAACCAATCGCCTATGCCTTCGTATCCGACCAATCACCTTCTCCAAAAAATGCTTACTGGATGGATTTTTTAAACCAGGATACTGCCGTATTCACCGGTGTAGAAAAAATCGCTCAGAAACTAAATATTCCGGTAATTTATATCTCTGTTCAGCGAAAAAAACGGGGTTACTATCATATCCAGCCGACACTCCTGTTTGAAAACCCTAAAGAAACTCAGGAAGGCGAAATCATGCAT
>JAUXDP010000087.1 GCA_030618325.1 Methylococcaceae bacterium
GCAACTACACCCTGTAACTAACTGCTACTAAGTTAAGAAAAGCTTCTTCTCCAGCGGGAGAAAATTGTGATGAAGGGATTTAAATACTTGAGTTATTTTCTCCTCACCCAACCCTCTCCATCAAGACAGGCCTTACTTCTATCTACAAAGAAAAAAATCTGTGACAATCAGTAGCGTCAATGGTAGCCTTCTATCATAAGTCCCGCAACAAAACCCTCATGAATAGATGAACGAAAAAGAAGGTGTTATCAAATACCACCTGAATCATATAAGCAAACCATTACCACAAACTATTGATGTCTCGGAGCTCAATAGCTGGCGTAGCATTATGATAAAACTTGAGTTGATAGGACAAAACCCAACTCGGTATGAAGGATTAGGGTTTGGCAATATCAGTCAACGGTTATCAGAAACCAGTCACTCGTTCATCATCAGCGGAACCCAAACCGGCCATCTTGATCCGCTTGGTAAAAACGACTTTTGTATCGTACAAGCAGCTGACCCTAAAACAAACACTCTTATTTCAGAAGGGCCATGTAAACCTTCTTCGGAAGCCTTAACACATGCCAGTGTTTATCTTGAAGCACCTGAAACCCAGGCTATTATTCATGCCCATTGCCCAAGCATTTGGAAAAACTCGAGCCGACTACAATTGGCCAGTATAGATAGAG
Source organism: Methylococcaceae bacterium (assembly GCA_030618325.1). Taxonomy (GTDB): domain Bacteria; phylum Pseudomonadota; class Gammaproteobacteria; order Methylococcales; family Methylomonadaceae; genus JALSJK01. Next base: position 672 of record JAUXDP010000087.1, read on the forward strand.
AAATCGCCTATGGCACTCCAGAAATGGCTGATGCTGTTGCTCAACTTATTGATACACAACAATTCAATTCAGGTGGAATTTTTTCCATGTTAGGTCATGAAGACGGTATTGTAGCTTTTGCCCCAACACTTAAACAAGCCGCAGAATACTTAATCAATAGCCTGGCAAAAGCGTTAGCTCTTGAATAAACAAGGATTTTCGTCTAGAATTGCAGATTATTAGAATATATTAACTTAAAGATCTATGCCTATCATTCTTATCTACACATCCACTATTTGCCCTTATTGTATTATGGCAAAAAGGCTTCTGGATAAAAAAGGAGCATCATATAAAGAACTAAATGTGGATACTGATCCTGAATTAAGACAGGAAATGATGCAACGCACGAAGCGCCGAACAGTCCCCCAAATCTATATCGATGATCTTCATGTTGGGGGATTTGATGAATTACGCGCATTAGAATCCAACAAAGAACTGGATCAATTATTGACCCATTCTTAGATGGGTCAGGTTAGGTTACCGCTAACCCAACCTACTTTTTCTAGGTTAAATGGACACAGACATTTATTAGTTTATTTCTAGGTAGCGCAGCCCTAATACAATAACTTCATTAGCTTCATTCCGCTCCACCCAGACTATCTTTGCCAAAGCTTCTAAATCCAGTTTTTCAGAAATAACTTTAGCACTTGCACCTGTCTGGATAGCTTGATTTTCATGGCCTGTAATCCTTAATCGCATACCATCGACTGAAAAATCCAGACATTCAAAGTCTATCTCCTGGTCTTGCAAAATAAGAGTACCAGTTTTGAGTAGCTTCTTGCGGTAAAACCTGCGCTTACGCCACATTTTTTCTGCATTGTGCATCACATCGCGAAACTCAAGGCCAATGAGAGTTTTACCTTTTTCTTCTCTCACCCATATAAGTTCAACCTCTCCCGTCAAGCGCAATTCGTCAACATAAATTTCAGCAGAGCTATTTGATTCTATTATCTGGGCGACATCACTAACATTCTGAACTAAAGTTCCTGGCGACAATTCAATTTGCATACCTCGCACGGAAATATCGAACCCCCTAAAGCTCAGCTTTTCTCCACCTAAGTAAATGCTACCATTGGACGTAAAGCTCTTTCTGTATTCTTTTCTATCTTGGATCATCCCATATTCAGCTTAATGGTTAGTATTTGTATAAAGATAGACTAAATTTGATAAAAAAACAGAAAAATTGCGACTTTTGTGCGAAGTAAAAAAGTAACTATTTATACTTCGTGTGGTCACGGATGCGGATTTTATGGCGAATTGATTTTTGTCGATAGCTAGGCGCTGAAATGGGCGCATAGCAGGCTACGCAACTATTTCAGCAACGCAGTCTATCGGCAAAAAACAACCGATAGAAAACCGCATCCGTGACCGCACGAAGTATAGTATGAACTTGTGAGGTTTCAGATTGCGCCTGATGTTTGTGAGTACAACGGAAAAGAGCGCAGTTTATACGGAGAAAACAGCACTTTTAACGCAGTAATCGCGAAAATCAGGGCGAGCTAAACAGTTACGGGAAAAACTTGTATATTCCCACCCCGATGATGACAAGCGCGACTACTGCCCACCCTATCCGATCCATGTACACCCGGAGTAAGGACTCTAGCCTTTCACCACCCCAGGATAAAAGCAATGCCACCAAAAAAAATCTAGCACCACGTCCCACAATAGAAGCAAGTGTAAATGGTAAAAATGCCATCGATAAAGCACCCGCAGAAATGGTAAAAACTTTGTAGGGTATCGGTGAAAACCCAGCAATAAACACAGCCCAGACACCCCATTCTTCAAACCATTGTTTGCTCAGCAAATACTTATCCCAATAATGTGTTCCCTGTAACCAACTGGAAATAGCATCAAAGGCAAAATAGCCAATGGCATAGCCCAAAATCCCACCTAAAACAGAAGCAATAGTCGTTAACAAGGCAAACTGTACCGCTTTGCTCGGCTGAGCTATCGCCATGGGTGCTAACATGACATCAGGGGGAACAGGAAAAAAAGAAGACTCTGCAAAACTCAGTCCAAATAGATATTTTGGTGCATGGCGATGTTTTGACCAAACCAGAGCCTTATCATATAGCTTTTGAAACATAGGACTAACTTACTCCTCCCGATAAAAAAGGAACAAAACTGACGGGTTCCAGCACTTCCACCTGATAACCTGAATCAGTATGCGTAATACGTCGTAATTCCTGCTGCCCAGCCCTGCCAACCGGAATCAACATCACACCTCCCACCGCAAGCTGCTCCAAAAGTGCTTCTGGTATTTCCGTTGGTGCAGCTGAAACTAAAATCCCATCATAAGGTGCATTCTTAGACCAACCCCAGCCACCATCACTGTGCTGAAAACTAATATTTCTAATTCGTAAATCCTGTAGATGTTGTATGGCTTTTTTTTGTAACGGCAAGATTCTCTCGACCGAATAAACGTGACCAACCAACTGGGCCAAAATGGCTGTTTGATAACCACATCCTGTACCTATCTCCAAAACCTTGCCCATGTTGGGTTTTTCTTGTAGCAACAACTCTGTCATTTTAGCGACAATATACGGCTGGGAAATAGTTTGATTATGACCAATGGGCAAAGCTGTATCTTCATAAGCTCTACTTGCCAACGCATCGTCAACAAAAATATGCCTGGGTGTATCACGCATGACATCGAGAATCTTATGCTCGGTAATCCCTTGCTCAAGCAGACGGTTAATCATTCTCTCCCGGGTTCGCCGGGAAGTCATGCCTATACCTTGTATCCGTGGGTTTGTTATCATTATTTTTGAGGCAACCATTGTGATATTTTTTCCAGGCTTTTATAGCGTGTTAAATCCAATTGTAAAGGTGTGACGGAAACATAGTGTTCTTTAACTGCAAAAAAATCTGTTCCAGGCCCTGCATCTTGCTCCGACCCTGGTGGGCCTACCCAATAGATTGTCCGACCCCTTGGGTCTTCAGTTTTTACTACAGGCTCGGCTTTGTGTCTTTGGCCTAACCGGGTTGCCTGGTAGCCTTTAATTTGCCCATAAGGAATATCAGGTACATTTACGTTTAGCAAGGTATCTTTCGGCAGTGGGTTTTCCAATAATTGTTGAAATAAAGTGACCGCCACCTGCCCAGCAGTAGCAAAATACCTGGCCTCATTGCCATCAAGCGAAATAGCAATGGCGGGCAACCCCAGGAAACGCCCTTCGGTAGCCGCTGCTACCGTCCCAGAATAAAGGACGTCATCGCCCATATTTGCACCATGATTTATGCCTGCAAAAACCATATCCGGCTCATGTTGCAACAATCCGGTAATTGCTAAATGCACACAATCAGTCGGGGTACCGTCAACCTTAATAAATCCATTTTCAGCTTTGCTGGAACGTAATGGCATTTCCAGGGTCAGAGAATTACTGGCAGCACTGCGATTTCTATCGGGAGCGACAACCGTTATTTCTGCATAATCAGCCAATGCCGTGGCAAGCGCGTTTAGCCCTTCCGCGAGATAGCCATCATCATTACTGAGTAAGATACGCATTTTTTCGCTATTTTTATGAAATCACTGAAAAACAGACCATAATAGCAAAAAAATCAACTGCATAACCATCACGTGACAAAAAAAACTCCCGAAAACAATGACTCCGAACTTTTTCGACTCTCAGTCGGAAAAGTGAAACGGGTCACTAACGATAAAGTAGAGCTAACACAAAAAGCCAGACCAAAACCTGTTCCACAAATAAAAACCAACGATTTAAGCGAAAAGCTATCTGCGGATAGCTTTTATGATACTGAGCAATTGAGTCATGAGGACACGATGACTTTTACCAGTCCTGGGGTACAAAAAAACGTGTTGAAAAAGCTTCGCAAAGGCCATTTTGGAATAGATGCAGAATTGGATCTACACGGCTTAACCAGTGAAGCCGCAAAACAACAATTGCTACGATTTTTACATTTTTGTATTGAAGATGGTGTTCGTAGTGCCCACATTATTCATGGCAAAGGATATCGCTCTCCAAACAATATCCCGGTATTAAAAAATAGCCTCAATCTTTGGTTACGTCAACACCAGGATGTGTTGGCTTTCTGCTCAGCACCAGCCAGAGATGGTGGTGCTGGAGCAGTATATGTACTGCTTCGTCTATCGCAAAAATACCGCGAACAGGAAAACCCCCAGGAGTAATCGATACCAGACAAAAGGTATCATCCCTACTTTTTCCAGCAACCTTAAAAACCAGCCTATCGTCAGATAAGCCACAACTGCAGAAACCACTGCACCTATAGCCATAAATTCCCAAAGTACGGGTTCATTGGAATTAATCAAATCCAGAGTCACTAACATCCCAGCCAATGCAATGGTTGGAATAGATAACAAAAAAGAAAACCTAGCGGCTTGTTCCCGCTTTAGTCCAGTTATTAATCCAGCGGTAATGGTAATACCAGAGCGTGACGTTCCAGGAATCAATGCCAAGGCTTGAAAAAGACCCACGATAAGGGCATCCCGTAACATAACCTCTGTACGTCGTTCTTTGGCTGTTTTTTCTGACCACCATAATAGCAACGCAAATACTATCGTCGCTGCGGCAATCACTAACGGTGATCGAAAAAATTCTTTGACTTCATCGGGCAATGATATTCCGACCAGCCCCACAGGAATAGTCCCTAAGATGACATACCAGGCTAATCTTGAATTTTCTGTTGCTGGCTTTCCGGTAAACGACGAAAACCAAGCTCCAATAATGGCAACCAGATCTTTCCAGTAATATGCCACAACAGCGGTTAATGTCCCAACGTGTACCGCCACATCAAAAGCCAACCCCTGGTCTTCCCAGTTGGTAAGCACTGGCATTAATATCAAATGTGCTGAGCTGGAAATGGGTAAAAATTCCGTTAGCCCTTGTAATAGGGCAAGTACTACAGCCTGTATAATATCCATTAAATATCCTTAATATGTAAAACATTCACGTAAGACAGCCGTAGCATAGCTCCCTGCAGGTAAGAAGAAATTTAGTTCAATACTCTTGTCATCAAGAAACTTCCACGCCAAGGAATCAACATTTACACGTAATGCCCTGCGATCCTGTTTCAACCCCATAGCTTCGAGACCACTAGCCAATTCACTGTACTGCTCAATTACTGCGTCCTCGATATCTTGAGAAGGGCCTGTAAGCTCTGATGTTCCCAGCCCCCACATAACACCGGAGGGATGAATTTTACCAGCATTTATTCGCTGAATAATATTTTCATCCAAGTCATCTAATTTAAAATAACTACCCGATTGATCCAGCATCAGCAAATCACCCGTGATTGCCTGATTCCAGTCATGCCGTTCTACCCGTTTCGATAATATCTGATTAAACAAAAAAGAACGTGCCGCAGAAAGATAAATACTGCGCTGCTGTCTTTTTACTTTTGCACCTTGAAATAAGGCTAGAGCTCGGTCAATATTCTGGCCTTGCCGACCAAACCGTTGTTCACCGAAATAATTGGGAACACCTTGTTTTTTTATCTGCTCTAGTCGTTGAGTCATCTTGTCTAGATCACCACTCCATTCTCTAACCCGTATGGTGAAATTATTCCCAGACAACGCGCCACGTTTCAACTTTCGAAGATGTGTATCTATCTTAAGGATTTTTATGGAATCAGTAACAAACTCAGCCCAGTCAGGTGCATCACGACCTGGCAACCAAACACTAAACCACTGTGTCGTTACCGCATGTCGATCTTTCAAACCTGCGAAACCAACATCACGCCTTACAACCCCAGCGAAACGCGCTAGCTGCCCAGCAATATAATCGGTATTTTCACCCCGTTTTTCAATGAGTAAAAAAATATGCTCACCTGCACCTGAAGGAGTAAAACTCAATTGTTCCTGAACTATAAAATCTTCGGGGCGCTGTCTAATCTCCCCCTTACACGAAGGAATACCGTAGGCATAAGGAATATTGTCCAACCAGTTTGACTGCATCAGGGCCACTTAGAAAATAAGATTAGGAAACAAGCTTTTTTGAGATTGTTTTAATTTTGCATTATATTGCTCATAGAGTCCGTGTTTTTCAATCACAACTCTAAGAACCTGTTCAAGATCTACTGCGCCACTGCCAGCGGCTCGTAACGATCTTGAACAGGTTCTAAGTACAAACAAAAGAGGAAGGATAAAAACGATGAATATAAATACTAGCGATATAGTAACAAAAGGAACTGCATTAACAAAATTAGCCATCGCTGGCTTGGATAAAGCTCGAATATTAGATTTTCTGGCACCTCTCGCGCTAAGACTTTACCTTGTTCCTGTATTCTGGATGGCGGGTAGCAACAAGTTTGCCAACTTTAGCAGTACTGCGGAGTGGCTCGGCAATACGGAATGGGGGCTTGGCTTGCCAGCACCTTATGTTTTGGCTTTTTTAATTGCTTTTATTGAAGTACTAGGCGCTCTTTTATTATTAATTGGCTTTGGAGTGAGACTAATATCCATTCCCTTAATGATCACAATGGTCTTCGCTGGCTTTCTGGTTCACTGGAAAAATGGCTGGCTTGCTATCGCCGAAGCAAGCGGGATTTTTACAACAGATCGAACTACAGGTGCTGCTGAACGTCTGGAACAGGCCAAATCCATTCTTCAAGAGCATGGCAACTATGATTGGCTGACAGAGAATGGTACCTTTGTTGTACTTAATAATGGCATTGAATTCGCCACCACTTATTTTATTATGCTTCTGGCTTTATTATTTATCGGTGGTGGTCGTTTTGTCAGTTTGGACTATTGGTTGAAACTGAAGATGCTTGATTAACATACTCTCCACACATGAATTTTCAGCTCCCAAGTATGCCCTTTTTTGCGGATGGCTGCGTTGAAAAACTTTGCTGTAGATCGCTACAGCGGCATTTTTTCGCCTTGCCCTCCACGAAAAATGACACACCTGAATGCTAAAAATTCATGTGCGGAGAGTATAGCTTTTGCACGACTCAACAATCTCATGGGCAAGTTTTTGTTTCTCTTCTTCAGTTAAATATTTGCCCACTTCCACAGACTTTCCGTGCGACCGAATTAGTAATCTGTTGGAATACCAGGGATGGTGACTTTTTTTAATGATGACTTTGGTCCAGTAGGGATTAAATTGCCATTGTTGCTCCCCACGATAAATAATCAATTGCTCACTACTGCAGCGAATCTTTTCTATTTTGTTATTACTATTGAGCACCCACCGCAAGACAACAAAAATGAACAAGACATCAAGTATTGTGAATGGCACAATCATCCATGCGCCTATCATCAAAAAACGCACAATTACAATGCTTGCAAAAATTGCGACACCCATGCACAAGCCGGTGTATTGAGATTTAGTCATCGAGGCATTAGGCCGCAATTCAAACAGGGTTTGTTCCGGCGCAGGTTTACTTGAGATGATTGGCAAAAGTAATCACCTTAACCCACTATTGCCTCATGGCAGGCTTGCAGGTTTAGTAAATACATAATCATTTTCCTTTGCTGGCAAATGACAAGTCAGGCACTCATGGGCAAAAGATGCATCGTCACCATAAGGCTGTTGTTTTAATCCTTTCCATCGAGCAAACCCCCATCCTTCGGTAGAAGCATATTTTTTACTGTCTTTAAACATAAATTCCGCATGCAATAAAGCGCCCGGAACAGTTGCTGCCTTCCAAAGTGGATGTTGGCTGTCTTTCCATACTATCTTGGCAAGAATAGCCCCATCAGGCCAAGGTTTGGTTTTACCCTCGCGCGCAGCTTTTACCGCAATCTCATTGCCCAAAATAATACGCAAAGTTTGATTATCAGTTCTGTGAGAAGAACTAATCATTTGCCAGTTTTTATACCCATCAGGTATTCGGATGCCATTAGGTGAGGGGGCAACCAGTTTCTCTGCAGATATGGCTGGCTGGCCTATTAATATCAAAAGGCCAATTACTAAAAATACTGACCTTCTCGACAATAGCTTATTCATGTTATTCCCCTTTATATCTCAACGTATCTCAAATCCACTGAACTGCTGAATAATTTCAATATCTTCGACAACTACTTTTTCTACCTTAGCCATGATAGGCCCTATGTAGCTCCACTCTATCATTTTTTGCAACAGATCGTCTGACCCTTCAGCCACGATTTCAACCTGTCCATCCTGCCTATTTCTCACAAAACCTTTGATTGAAAACTTTCCCGCTTGTTTTAGTGTTGCTGCACGAAAACAAACGCCTTGCACACGCCCCTCGACCAGAATACGTACTCGACGAGTCATTCCTGAATTTTCCAGCAATAGTGAATTTTCTGGTTTCTGGCGAAGTCTTCAGGGATAGTTTCCCGGGTAATTTCTGTCAACGTCAAATCAGCTAATGCAGCTTTATCCAATTTAAAACGCCTAAAATTGGTCGAAAAATATATCACACCACCCGGCGCTAATAACTCAATGGTCTTCTGAATAAGTGACACATGATCAGCTTGAATATCAAAATTATCTTCCATACGTTTGGAGTTGGAAAAAGTCGGTGGATCAAGGAAAATCAAATCATATTGACCAGATTGCTCCGTAAGCCAATCCAGACAATCCGCACGAATGACTTCATGTTGACCTTCAATATTATTTAACTTAAGATTTTGTTTGGCCCAGTCACAATAGGTTTTTGACATATCCACAGTAGTTGTCGATTTAGCCCCACCAATAGCAGCATGAATGGTCGCCGTGCCCGTGTATGCAAACAAATTTAAAAATCGCTTACCCTTAGATTGCTGTTGTATCATCAAGCGAATGGGCCGATGATCCAGGAATAAGCCAGTATCCAGATAATCTTCAAAATTCACTAGAAACTTGCAATTTCTCTCCTCAACGATATGAAAATGACCTGAATCAGATTGCTTTTCGTACTGATCAGTCTTTTTTTGTTTTTTCCGGATTTTCAAAAATACTTGCTTAGCATCTACGTTTAATACTTTTGGTATTTCTGCCAAAATACCCGCTAACCGTTGAATTGCCTTAGCTTGATCTATGGTTTTCGGAGCTTCATATTCCTGTACATTAACCCAGGTTTTATCACCATGATAAATATCAACGGCAACAGCATACTCAGGTAAGTCAGCATCATATAAACGATAGCAATTAATCTGCTCACGCTCGGCCCACTTCGCTAATTTCTTTAAATTTTTTCGTAAACGGTTCGCAAACATTTCCGCACCCGTTTCAGTGGTTAATGCCTGGCTGGTTAAATTGATTTCATTAAGTCGCTGTTGCTGGGTTTTTGCTTTTGGCACAAAGAAGTTATCAGCTTCAATTTGCATGCGAAGCAATTTACATTCCAGAGCACCATTATATAAAGTGACTGGTTTTTTGGAGCGAATACCCAGCCTAAAACCTAACTCAGGATTACTGATTATCGTGGTCGCCTGCCACCCAACAAAATGGTTTTTTAAAACATTTCCAAACTGGAAATATAACTCAGCAGCTTCATCCTCATCTCCCAATCGTTCGCCATATGGGGGGTTGCAGATCAATAACCCTGGCTGCCAGCTTTCTGCTGGGTAAGCCTCGTTTATATCGCGACGCTCAATATGGATTTTATTTTGCAACCCGGCATTTTCAATATGCTTTAATGCCGTATTCATGGTATATCGGTTTTGATCAAAACCGACAATAGTAGGTAATTTCTTAATGCCTTCAGCTTTTCGTTGCTCTGCTTCAGTGATCAGTTTCTGCCAACATTCAGCATCATGCTTTTTCCAGCGTAAAAATCCAAATCGTGTATTCAATAATCCAGGCGCAATATCAGCGGCAATCAAAGCACCTTCCAGTAATAACGTACCTGAGCCACACATTGGATCAAGAAGCGTACCGCCTTGCTTAGCAATTTCAGACCAGTTGCTACGAATTAACATCGCAGCAGCCAGGTTTTCTTTAATCGGCGCTTTGATCGAAATATCCCGATATCCACGGCGATGTAAACTATCGCCTGAAAGATCAAGACTTAACTGTGCCAATTCACCATGCAAATAAATATTAATGCGAATATCAGGCTGCTTAGTATCAATAACCGGCCTTTTTTGAAATTTCTTACGCATTTGATCAACCACCGCATCTTTAGCCTTCAGCGCACCAAAGTGAGTGTTTGTTATTGCCTGTGAATTTTTGGCACTAAAGGTTACGGCGAAACTATCATCTGGCTTCATATGCTCAAACCAGTTGATTTTATAGATGCCTTGATAGAGATCATCCTGGGATGAAACATTAAACGTGCTAAGCACAAGCAAGACTCGATTAGCAACTCTAGACCATAAGCACACCCTATAAGCAACTTCTAAAGAACCGCTAAAAGACACACCTGCCACCGTTTCTTTAATATT
>JAUXDP010000214.1 GCA_030618325.1 Methylococcaceae bacterium
GAAACACGTTATGGCATGCATGTTGGCCGTCACCGAGTCATTGATGCGTTATCAACTCTCGGCTTCAGCTACCCAAAACGTAGTCGCTTCTTTCTGCGCGAACTGGAAAGCTTTTTGCTCCTCTGCCGCACTGAAAAACTGGATCCTCTTGAGCCCACTGGCTCTTACGCTGGAGCTATGGGTTTGCCTCAATTTATGCCCAGTAGCTTTATAGCCTATGCCGTTGACTTTGAGGGCAATGATCGACGGGATATCTGGGAAAACCCTAATGATGCCATAGCCAGTGTGGCAAATTATTTTTCAGAACATCGCTGGCAAACCGGCAAAGCCATCGCTTTTCCAGTTCAGGCTCAAGGAGAAAAATATAAAAAAGCACTGACTTCCGACTTAAAACTTGATACCACGATAGCCAAACTAAAAAAACTAAACATTACTGCACCGGAAACACTCGCAGAAACCACTAAGGTCAAATTGCTCAGCTTTGAACAGCCTGCCAATTCAGATTTATGGGTAGGATTACATAATTTTTATGTGATTACCCGTTATAATCATAGTCCGCTATATGCAATGGCCGTGTTTCAATTAAGTCAAGAAATTTTAAATAGGAAAAACTAGATGCATATTTTTCTATTATGTTTTTTAGCCTTGGTTCTATTTTCAGGATGTTCCTCACATTCCACTCACACCAAAGATAGCGCTCCGACTGACATTCCAGCCAATATTTCAGCCATTCCTGATGCGGTCCCTCGCTATGAACCTTATTCCAAATCAGCAAATCCAAAATCTTATGAGGTTTTAGGCAAACGTTATCATGTGCTACGTAGTGGTAAAAACTATCAGAAACAGGGAATCGCATCCTGGTATGGCAAAAAATTCCACGGTAGAAAAACAGCAAATGGGGAAACTTATGATATGTTTGCGATGACTGCTGCCCATAAAACCTTACCCTTACCCAGTTATGTTAGGGTTACCAATTTAAAAAATAAACGCAGTGTGATACTCAGGGTTAATGACCGAGGCCCCTTCCATAGTGGAAGAATTATCGATTTATCGTATACCGCCGCAGTGAAACTGGGTATCCAAAAAAATGGAACAGGATTTGTCGAAGTGAGTACCGTTGCACCAGGTCAGAACTTAGGCAAAGCAACTGATATGTCTAAGCCAGAAGAAATAATCTACCTACAAGCTGGCGCGTTCAGCAATGAAGCCAACGCTATAGAGCTAAAAAATAAAATACTGGCCCTAAACAATTTTAACTATAGAATTCAGATGACTAATCATCAGAGCCAAACCATTTATAGGTTGCTATTAGGACCAATCATATCAGTGACCCAAGCAGATAAGATGAGTCTGAAACTAGCCAATTTGGGAATTACCAACCCCCATTTTATAACCGAAAAAAAGTAACTGTTAAGCCCACGCCTGATTTTTTCGATTATGGCGTCAAAAGTGGTCCATGACTCAACCCGACCAGTCAAAGGACTATGTTGAATAGTTACGAAAAAACAGTTAAAAGGGATGTTACAATATCATCCGAAATACCTATTCAGGAATAGATTTTATAATTTTACATTCCTAATTTTTTTGTAAATCAAAATATTATCAAGACCCAAAATATGTTTCGTCTATCTTTTACAGCTGGAGCGATCTTAATCGTATTCCTACAATCTCTCATGGTTTCTGCCGAAACTAAAATTTTAATCCCGGCAGCCCCTATGGTTTCAGCAAAAAGTTACATTTTGCAAGATTATAACAGTGGCCGGATCCTGGCTGAAAAAAATGCCGATCAAAAAATGGCTCCAGCCAGTCTAACCAAAATTATGGCCGTTTACACTATTTTCCATGAGTTAAATAATGGCCACTTAACACTGGACGAACAAGTTACTATCAGCAAAAAAGCCTGGCGTACCCCAGGTTCGCGTATGTTTGTTGAAGTTAACAAAAAGGTTTCGGTCAAAGATTTATTAAAAGGAGTCATCATTCAGTCAGGTAATGATGCCAGTGTCGCATTAGCTGAACATGTCGGTGGAGATGAAGCAACTTTTGCACAAATGATGAATCAACAGGCAGAACGCCTTAATATGATCAACACCCACTTCACCAACAGTATGGGCTTACCCAGCAAGCAACATTATACCACTGCTAGAGACTTGGCAATTCTCACCAGTGCATTAATCAATGAATTTCCTGATTATTACCAGTGGTTTGCCGAAAAAGAATTTACTTTTAACAGCATCACTCAGAAAAACCGTAATACACTGTTATGGCGTGATAAAACAGTAGATGGCGTAAAAACAGGTCATACTGAAGAGGCCGGTTATTGCCTGGTCGCCTCAGCTAAACGTGAAGCAATGCGCCTTGTTTCCGTGGTTATGGGTACTAACAGCACCAGCACCCGAAGCAATGAAAACCAAAGTCTGCTCAATTATGGCTTTCGCTTTTTTGAAACCCATCGGCTTTACAAAAGTCAGGATACTTTATCTGAGCCGAGAATATGGAAAGGTGAATTCCAAAACCTAAAACTGGGCCTAGCTGAAGATCTTTATGTCACTATCCCTAGACGGCATTACAAAGATTTGAAAGCTAATATGGAAATTGACGGTAAAATCACTGCCCCCATCAGCAAGGGTAAGACTTTGGGTAAGGTTAATATCGCTCTTGCGGGAGAACAAATCATCAGTAAACCTCTGGTTGCGCTGGAGTCAATCAATCAAGGTAGTATGTTTGATAGATTATATGACGAAGCCATGTTGTTGATTCAATGACATCAAAATACGGTACAGTCTATTTAAATGGTGCTTATTTACCGCTTAGCGAAGCTAAAATTTCGGTACTTGATCGGGGCTTTTTATTTGGTGATAGCGTATATGAGGTAATTCCTGCCTATGCTGGTAGGTTGTTTCAGCTTGAAGCACACTTAGCTCGACTGAAAAATAGCCTGAGCAAAACCTTACTACCATCACCCCATAATGATCAAGAATGGCAGGATATTCTGACGCCCTTGTTAACAAATGATCCGGATCAATACATTTACCTGCAAATTACCCGTGGCGCGGCTAACAAAAGAGATCACGCCTTTCCCGAAGCTATTGAGCCAACCATTTTCGCAATGTGCGCTCCAATTGCCCCTTTTTCTGGCCGAGACACGGGCGTAAAAGCCATCACCCTGGACGACAATCGTTGGAAATTTTGCCACATTAAAGCCACTAGCTTACTTGCGAATATCCTGCTAAGACAACAAGCGGTTGAACAAGATTGCGCTGAGGCAATTCTAATCAAAGACGGCAATGTAACTGAAGGAGCAGCGAGTAATATATTTGCTGTTATTGACAGCGTATTAATCACCCCACCAAACAACCATGAAATTTTGCCCGGTATAACCCGTGAGCTAATTATTAAATTAGCTGAACAAAACCAAATTCCGGTTGCTGTACAAACCACCCCCCTCAGCGCATTTCTAACCGCGAGCGAAATATGGCTCACTAGTTCAACGCGCGAAATTTTACCTGTAGTGGAGTTAGATCAAAAACCTGTTGCTGATGGCAAACCTGGTTCTGTTTGGAAAACCATGAATAAACTGTTTCAAGCATTTAAAAAATCACCAGTATGACTGAAGAAAACGCAACAGATACCCTATTTGAATTCCCTTGCCAATTCCCGATAAAGGCATTAGGTAAAACCAGTGCCACTCTGAATATAGTGATTATAGAAATAGTCAGTCGACATGTTGACGATATTCATGAAACGGCAATACAATCCAAACCCAGTAAAGGTGGTAAATATACTGCTGTAACCATCACCATTGAGGCAACCAGCAAACAACAACTAGATGCCATCTATCAGGATCTAACCGATTGTACTGAAGTTATAATGGCGCTTTAATCTTGTACATCAGTTAAGCTTGAAACTAGAATAAAATATTGGTTTCGTAGTACTTTCAAAAAAACTAAGGAGGAAATGATGTTAAAGCAAACATTATGGGCAACTATCACAGTGTTTATTGCATGGTCAATCCTGGATTTCCTGATTCATGGCGTATTCCTGGAACCAACATACCAAGCAACTGCAAATTTGTGGCGACCCGAGGAGGAAATGAATATGCCTCTAATGTCTGTCATTACCTTAATTTTTAGTCTCTGTTTTGTCACTATCTATAGTTATCTTATTGAACCCAAGTCATTAATGTCAGGCATTAAATATGGCCTGATCTTTGGCATAGGAACGGGTGTATCAATGGGTTTCGGATCCTACAGTTACATGCCAATTCCCGTGAGCCTTGCATTTAGTTGGTTTATTGGTAGCTTAATTGAAATTACTCTGGGTGGCGTCATTGTGGGCTTTATGATTAAAACACCCAATAAAAATAACGCTTAACATGGCATTAGTGACTATCGGGACCAGAGTTTCACCTCACCCAGAAAAAACAATATTTTCTAGACTAGCAGGCCAATTTTAAAAAAACTTAATAATCAACAGTATTTAGTTTCCCAGCCTCTTTTTCGAAATTTAATATTAAAGTGCCTGGTTCCATAGAATGTGTGCTTTTATCACAATATAAAGGTGAATACCTCACCGAAAAAGTTTGCCTAACCAGGCACAATAATCCCAACTTCAACAAAAACTAAAGAGGCTGGGAAGATGAAAACAAACACTACTACCAGTGACCTACTGGCTAAATTAAACCAAGAATTTAACAACCAAGGTGTATATGGCCTGCAATATATTCTTGAGGATTTATATCAAGACAACATCATTCAAACCCAAGAAGAGCAAGCTCCTGACTGGTATGGATTAACAGATCTGACCATATAATCCTTGAAAAAATAAGAATCTGAACATTGACAGAAACAATAAAAAAGAGGTAGTTTCTAGTTTTGACTTGTTTCCATTAACACGCTCTTACCATGAATATACCAACAATAATAACCGATACTAATCTTCAACTCGCCTGTGATTATCTACAAAAGCAACTTGAAACACGTTCCTGGTGGCCGAGAGCCCAGCCACGCTTAGCTAAACGGGAATTCGACCTCATGCGCGGCAGTGCTGGCGCACTTAACGTCTGGTGTATGAGGTGGCTGAATTCCAATCAACTTCGGAAACTTGAAAGAAAAATATAATAAAACGATCCTATTTCAATTTAGATCTATAAATAACAGAAACCGTTCTGCAATAGTAGGACGATTTATGTTCATATTAAAGCTGAGCAAATTTGATATGAGAAAGAACTAAGCTAAAACAAAAAACGTAGTGGATCACTATCTTCTCAAATCTGTTCAATTTTGAGAAGATAGTGGCCAAATCGCCCAAAATTGCTTATATTTGAGCATCATTATGGTTATGTAATCAAAATCCCTGCGAAATGAGCGAATATTCTTTGACATCCTTTCCTCCTGCACAAGGCCTCGAAACAGAAGAAGTATTACGTGCATTAGTACTAGCGCACCGTTATCTAGCCGAACTAAAAGGTATAGCCCAAACCATTCCAAATGAAGGCTTGTTAATCTCCACACTGTCTTTGCAAGAGGCACAAAGTAGCTCAGAAATTGAGAATATTATTACGACTCAGGATGCGTTGTATAAATACCAGATTCAGCCACAACGTGCTGACCCGGTTAGCAAGGAGGT
>JAUXDP010000086.1 GCA_030618325.1 Methylococcaceae bacterium
GGACGAAGTCAAATCAAGGCATAAAAAAGTAAAATTATACAGGTACACCTCTATTAGCAAGCATATCCGCTTTCTCATTACCCGTATCACCTGAATGCCCTTTTACCCAGGTCCAATTAATTTCATGCTTCTCAATTGCTGAATCCAGCCTGCGCCATAAATCTACATTTTTTACTGGTTTTTTCGCTGCTGTTTTCCAGCCCCTTTTTTTCCAGTTATCCATCCATTCAGTAATACCATGCAGTACATATTTAGAATCAGTATGTAATGCCACTGTACAGTTTTTTTTTAAAGCCTCTAAAGCCATAATTGCAGCCATTAATTCCATGCGATTATTGGTGGTTTGCTGCTCTCCAGCATAGATTTCTCTGCTTGCATCCCGGAACTGCAACACTGCACCCCATCCTCCTGGCCCTGGGTTTCCCCGACAAGCGCCATCCGTATAAATAACTACTTGTTCACTCATGATATTTGGTACGGCTTGATGATTCAACGGCGCTGGCTACGGCGAGCCGAAACTTACGGGTTCTAATCGGCTTCATAGGAATAATATGATAACGTCGCTTTATAGCTGTAACAGCATAGGCAGCAGCAAAAAAAGAATCCCTTTTTTTCATATCATCGATATGTTTTACTTGAGGTTTAGATATATCGAAATTAAAACCAACAGTCGATTCAATTTCAAAATTTAATAACTTCAACCAATCAATAATTTTTGCTCGCCTGATAAATACACCATGCCAGGAATCATTTTTTTCCCGATTTTTAAAATATTGCCAATGGGCATACAGGCGCCATGGATTGAAACTTAAAATAAGCAGTTTTCCTTCCGGTTTCAAAACCCGTTCTATTTCCCTTAATACATGATGCTGATTATGCTCAAACTCCAACAGATGAGGAAGAATAACCAGATCAATAGTTTCGGTTTTAATAGGCATTAAGTCTGCTGTGGATCGAATTTTAAGACTCTCATCACAACCACGTGCCTTGGCATCTGCAATCACAAAATTTTCATATAAAGAACAATCAATAAACTGATTTTCCCACCCCAAAGCACCGACTTGCAAAATAACTTGTTTACAGCTCACGGTAATGCCCCGCTTAAGAAAATTTACTTCCTTTTGCTGTAATACCTGCCCTTTCGGCGAATGATACCAATCAAACAAAAATTTTCGTTTCATTTACCAATCAATTCGAATTTAAAAACAAAACCATCTATAATAACGGTTAACTATATTTATTTTATTCTTGGATGTTATATTAGTGTCTACTAACAAAACAGCCCTAATATTAATTTCTTTGGTCTTGTTGCTAACTGCTGGATGCGCACAACAAGCCGTTAACACCCCCACCCCATTAGAAAAAGTTCCGCTTGTTGAGGCCAAACCCATTCAACTGGTTATTATCAACCGGAAAAGCCCAACAATTCAAGAGGTATTCCCCTCACCTTTAGCAACGCCCATTAAACCCTACACTGTATGGGACCGAATGGTTTCGCTTTACAAAATTTCTGAAGTAAACAATGAGCAAGTTGAGCAGGAATACCAATGGTTTTTAAATAATCCTGATTACCTCTACCGAATTCAGGAACGTGCTGAACCCTATCTTTATAATATACTAGAAGAAATTGAAGCGAAAGGGTTGCCTGGTGAACTCGCTCTGCTTCCTGTTGTTGAAAGCGCTTTCCGACCCCACGCCCTTTCTCGAAAAAAAGCCGCCGGATTATGGCAATTTATTCCATCAACCGGACGCCAGTTTGGTCTAAAACAAAACTGGTGGTATGACGGCCGCCAAGATGTCTACGCATCTACTCATGCGGCAACACTGTATCTGAAAAAACTGACTGATTATTTTGCAGGTGACTGGTTGTTAGCCTTAGCCTCTTACAATGCCGGCAAGGGTAGAATAAACCGCGCAATTAAAAAAAATCTAAAACAAAATAAACCCACCGATTTTTGGTCATTACAGCTACCTAGAGAAACCAAGAATTATGTGCCACGCCTACTGGCCATTGCAAAAATCTTTGCCAATGCTGAATATCTAAACATCCCGCTACGGAATATTCCTAACCAACCTGTTTTTGCTCCTGTTGATGTTGGATCACAACTGGACCTTACCAAAGCAGCTGAAATGGCTGAAATGTCTATGGATGATTTTTTTAAATATAACCCTGGATTTAAGCGCTGGCATAGCGCACCTGATGGCCCTCACCGGTTATTGATCCCCATTGAAAAAGTAGATATTTTCAATGAAAGACTCGCCCGACTTCCAAAAAATAATCGCGTGCAATGGCTTCGCCACAAAATTAGATCAGGAGAAAATTTAGGGGCTATCGCAATAAATTATCAAACATCGGTCAAATCTATTCGTGCAATTAATCAACTGAGCAGCAATAGGATTCGTTCTGGCCGCATGTTATTGATTCCTACCTCGGCAAATAGACATCTTAAACACCCTAATGCCTCAAATGTCAGGAAGCGAGCTAAAAGCCGCCAATTTTATATTGTGAAAAAAGGTGATACTTTTTGGGATATTTCTCAAAAATTTTCGATAACCAGTAAAAAACTGGCTTCCTGGAACGACCTAAACTTACAAAGTGTATTGCAACCTGGTCAGAAATTACTAATTAAAAAGATATAAATATGACTCTCGTCACAAAAAAGTGTAAAAAATTTTGACACTTTAAATAAATTAGCTATACTTTAACTCAAGTCGTAAGGGAACCACGATGGTAGTTTTTTTCATAATTTCATAATTGTTAAAGCCAATGTTATTCACATTGGCTTTTTTTTATGCCTATCTTTCCTAGAATTTCATTTTATTCTGTAATCACTTGATTTCTACCGGTATCTTTAGCTTCATACAAGGCTTTATCAGCGCGCTCAATAATCATTTCAGCGGTATCATCTAATTTAAAACTGGCAACACCCGCAGAAAAGGTGATTTTCCCCAAAGACTCCCCATCATTTTTTCGCTTAAGACGATTTTTCTCAACTATTTTTCTTATGGTATCGGTAATTTCAACAGCTTTACTCAATTCTGTATCAGGCATAATTAATGCCATTTCTTCGCCACCATAACGTGCCGCAAAATGATGATCAGCAATCTCTTGCTTCAAAACACTAGCTATGTATCGGAGTACTTTATCACCGGTCAAATGACCAAACGTATCATTAATTTTTTTGAAATAGTCCAGATCCAGAATCACTAAGCTGAAACCATTCTCTGATGCCGATTGATTGACAAGGTCCTGTAGAACATTATCGAAGGCACGTCGATTAAGCAGTCCTGTTAATGCATCCGTGATGGCTGTTTCACGAACTTGAACCAGCTCTTTGCGCATTTCCTCCATTTCGTTATTAGCATCATCCAATTTAGATTTAAGATTCTGACTGGTTTCTGCCAACAATTTGGTTTCCGTTACAACTTGACTTAAAACCGCTCTAATATCTTCAATACTATCGGTATTTTGTAATGAGTCTGACGTTTCCTGGAAGCTATCACCCGCTTTTAATGCCTGCTCTCCAGCTACACTTACAGATTGTGCTGTATCATTTAAAATGATTTGTAAATCATTATTGATTTTTTCAAAGGATTCAACTGATGCATTACAAACATGTTTTCTATAGAGTTCAATACTTTGCTCGGATGTAATGTCTTGTTTTGAGCTAATCAACCTATCAAGCTCTTCTGATAATTTGCCATTATTACCAGCAACATACTCATACCAAAGGGCATAATTAATCGGATCTGCTGACACGTTATTTTTCATCATCAAAGGTAAACTTTGGCGAAGAAACGCTGCATTTTCTTCAGGTGTTGCTTTATAAGATGGCAGAAAAGATGTAAAACCAGTCATAATACCGTTAATTCTAATTTAATGAATAATCCCTTTAAGACTAGTGTAATTCTTGGATTTTTCAAATATAACTTGCATCTCTAAATCGCTATTTCCTTTTAAGATATTGCCTTATAATAATGAAAATTACTAAACCCCAAAAATCATGGTTACTTCCGGTAGCTTCTGGCTTCCTGATTGGCACCAGTTATATCCCTTTCCCTCCTTGGGCATCTTTATTTTGCTTTGTGCCTTTATGGATTTTCTGGTCTCAACAGCAGAGTATAAAAAATATATTCCTGAGTGGCTGGCTTACTGCTTTCATATTTACGTTAATCGGTTTCAATTGGGTAGCCTACTTACTACATGAATTTGCCCACTTACCCTGGCCTATCGCTGTAATCGGCATGCTATTCTTTGCTGCAATCGCACATCTATTTGTACCATTGGCAGGCGTGTTGTGGTTTGTTGTACAACAAAAACTGCAATGTAGAAAACGACTTTCACTATGGTTAATGGCCCTGATTACCATCATTTGTGAATTTTATTCACTAACATTATTCGACTGGAATTTTGGTTATTCTTGGTATGCTGCCGATTTACCTGTGTATCAATGGGCCGAAATCATCGGCTTCAGCGGTCTCAGTGCCTGCACACTCCTGGCCAATTTGGCCTGTTATTTTGCTTGGCAAAAACGCCAACATTATAGCGGTAGGATGCTGATTGCCGGGGTAATTGCCGTATTTATTTTTCTAAATTTGGGTGGCATGGGCCTAAAAAACCGCCTTCCTGAACCTGATACTTCTTTGAAGATGCTTTTAGTTCAAGCCAGCGTAGCCAATGAAGAAAAAATGGCAGCGGAGCTTGGGGAAGGTTATCGCGATGAAATATTTAACCGTTATAAATATCTAACCGATCTAGGCATCAGGGCTCATGCAAATGATAAAATTGACTTTGCAGTTTGGCCAGAAACCGCATTGCCTTATTTTTTAGGGGAAATGCTCAAACCAACCCCTCAAACCTTGGCATTAACACACTTCCTGAAAAAACTCCAACTCCCTCTAATTACAGGTGCCTACGGTGTCGACCTCAGTACCAGGCGCATCACCAATTCTCTGTTTGTTTTAAACAAAGACGGAGAAATCAAGCCGCCCCATTACAGTAAAACTATCTTGCTGGCATTTGGTGAATACATCCCTGGGGAAGATCTTTTCCCCCAAATTCGTGACTGGTTGCCCGCAACGGGGCAATTCGCCCGTGGTCCTGGCCCAACCCTGTTATTAAACTGGAATGGCTTTAAAATTGGCCCACAAATTTGCTATGAAAGTTTGTTCCCAGACTTTACCCGTTCCCTTTCAGACTTGGGTGCTCAATTTATCGTTAATGCGACCAATGACTCATGGTATGGCTCATGGCAGGAACCCTATCAGCATTTATATATGACCTTAGCACGAGCAGTCGAATTTCGACGTCCACTATTAAGAGCGACCAACACAGGCATTTCAACAGTCGTACTGGCATCAGGAGAAATTTTAGAAAAATCGCCAATTTACGAGGAATGGGTGGGATTATATAAGGTTCCCTATTTAAAAAATCCCCCAGCAACATTCTACCAGCGATGGTTTTTTCTGGTTCCAACTTTGCTGTGGCTAGGTTTGAGTGTGTTATTAATTATCGCTATCTGGAATAAATTAAAAAGTGCTTAATAGCCCTCCCTTGCTGGGGAGGGTTGGGAGAGGAGGAATAAAATAATTTTCTTCACCTTATAATCAAAAGAAAAAAATTGAATTACATGCTATTTATTCCCCCTCACCCCACCCTCTCCCTTTGGAGAGGGCTTAAAAGACTCTTTTAATCGTCATTACAACAATAACCAACCAGGAGGAGGCTATCACTTTCATACTTAAGAAAAAGTATCACAGTCATTCATGTTTCCACCTAGCAATCCCTTTTTGAACCATTTCACACGCTGTTTAGATGAACCATGGGTAAAGGATTCCGGAGAAGCAAAACCTCGGGCTTGTTTCTGCAAACGGTCATCGCCAATGGCTGATGCTGCATTCAATGCTTCTTCAATATCGCCTTGCTCCAGCACATGTTTTGCTCTTTCTGTATGTTGCGCCCATAAGCCAGCAAAGCAATCAGCTTGAAGCTCAAGGCGCACAGATAACGCATTACCTTGCTCCTGACTCATTCTGCTTCTGGCATTTTGTACTTTCGTGGAAATTCCCAACAAGTTCTGAACATGATGGCCTACTTCATGTGCAACTACGTACGCTTGAGCAAAATCTCCAGGTGCGTTATGGCGTCTTTTTAAATCACTATAAAAACCCAGATCGATATAAACCTTACGGTCTCCCGGACAGTAAAAGGGACCCATAGCAGCTTCAGCAGTGCCGCATGCTGACTGTACTCTGTTTGTAAATAACACCAATTTAGGCTCCTGGTACCGCATCCCCATTTGTTTAAACATCGCGTGCCAGGCATCTTCCGAGTCTGCTAAAATAACCGAGGTGAACTCTCCCAATTGTTGCTGCTCTGCAGTAGGCCGATAATCCGTTCTTTGGGTTGTTGTCTCCCCTCCTCCAGTCAGCTGCCCACCCACTTGCATAACCACTCTTGGGTCAATGCCGAAATACATACCGATTAATGCTAACGCAATCAGCCCAATACCACCTCCTTTCGCGGCAGTGGAGGTAGTCATCCCCCTTCGATCTTCGAGATTACTACTTTTTCTTCGATTACGCCATTTCATTTTTTATTCCTAATTATTCAATACACTTTTGTGCCGAACCATTGATGTGGCTATTCATCCGCCAAATGCTTTGCAGTTCTAATTTCTTCATTTAATTCGGCTCTCTGTTTTTCCAATACTAACAACTCTATTTCCTTGCGCAAAAAATCTTCAGTTTGTTGCGTTGTTTTATGCCTTTTTTCCTGTTCTTCTATTTCTGCAGCCAACTCCATTTCTTTTATGCGCGCATCGTGCCTGAGTTGCTCTTCCCGCATTTTCTCCTGCAATTTTTGTTTTTCCAACAGTTGCTTTTCCTGACTGATTAATTCCGCATTTGCCTCTTGCTGTTTTAAATTCACATCTATCTTGTTCTTTTCTTCCTGAAAATGCTGTTTTGCCTGATTCCATTTATGTTGTTGTTTTTCAAATCCTTTAATTTCTTCATCGCTTTCTCTTTCCTTTATCAATGCTAAATGTGCTAATTTTTCAGTCAGCATTTCCTGCTCAATTTGTTGTTTTTTAACTTGTTGTTTTTTCTGTTCCTCAATTTCAGCTTCCAGCTTCATTTCTTGCAAACGGGTATTATGTTTGATTTCCTCCTCATTTAGCCGTTTTTCGATAGCATGTTTTTCTGCCAAATGCTGTTGTTGTTCCTCTAATTGACGCTTGGTATTTTCGGCTTCAATAGATTGTTTGAGCCTGGCAATTTCATCTTCTTCATTCAAGCGTTCCAACATTTGCCGCTTATGTTCCAGTTTTTCAGCTTCTATTAGTTGCTCCTGCCTGAACTCTTCCTGTACTTTTTTCTCTCGAAATTCAAAATTTTTCTTGATAATGCTCAAGTAAACAGACTCTTGAGCAAAACGGCCATCTATCGCTTGATCTTCTGGAAAGTCTTCAAAGCTCGGTTTTAAACTACAAAGCGTGCGACATTGAATGTTTTTTACCATTAACATTTCATTAATAGCATTTTCAATTTGTCTTTCTACGGAATTCAATCCGCTCTCCACCCACTCACCATCAGCAAGATTGAGTAATTCCTTATCCAAAACATCAATGATTAACCCTTCATAAACTGTTTTAATGTGTTGATTAATCTGCGGTAAAACTTCAATATTTTGTTCTGCATATTTTAAAGTTGCCTGAAATCGAATGTCCAGTTCGGCATCGATAGTACAAAAACCATCATAAAGCGTAGTTTGTGATGACAGCTTCCAGCTTTCAATCATTGCAGGATAAACACTGTGATAAAAGCGTTTAACGAATTTTGCAGGTCTAATAAATAATTTGAAATGGGGGCTAAAACGGGAAATAATAAATCTTCTTTCCGCATCAAAGCCAGGATCCCAGATAGCCTGTGCAGGATTATCTGAACCTGAAAATGGAGTCTGTAACCAGGTTTCTATATTTTCATCAGCCCTGGTCATGAGACACCTCCGCTATCACTGCTTCCGAAGCTGCCTGTGCTTTGAGTCTCTCTAATTTCTCACCCATACTTTCTGCAATTAACGGATAAAGATTAGGTGCAAATTCTACCCTCCTATCATCAATTTTACGTAGAAAACCACGACTTAATAGTAAACCCACAGCAAACATCCTTGACCAATCTGAGTAATGCCTGGCTCGCTCCAACTCAGTTTTTTCTATAACCATTTCCAGCTCATCATTTTCATTGATTCTGAACTCGGTAAATTGCCGCAAGCATTCAAAAACCAGCGATTCCTCCTGCTCAGTCAACGGCCCTGGTGCAGTAAATTCAAGGCGATAAGACAATAAGACCGTAAAAAAATCAACCATGGCTGCGCAAACAAAGGCAAATGTGGAAAACCCAACCCACATTGAAAAATTTGGCTTCACACTTTGAATGAATTGTTTGTAAGACATCAACACGGGTACTACAGGAAGCCTATTGCCTTCACTCGCAGTTAAGCGATTAAAATGCACTTGAACTTCTTGTAAATTGGCTAATGTTTTCTGATAAACATCTTCTTTATCCTGGACAACGTCAAGTTGACTTAAATTACCTTGTAGAGTCAAAATTTTATTATCCAACTTGGCAAATTCCTCCTCCCGTAGTTTATTTTCTTCCTGCTTTTTTTGGTAAAGTTCATTATAGCGTCGCCAGAACGGGCCTTTTCCTACCACATGTTTATAGCGGGGCAGTACTTCAGGATGAGTTCCAAAAAAGGCCTGTGATACTTCTTTAGAGGCTTGCTCCAACGCTTTACGATGTTTTTCAAGGCTGGAATTTTTAACTTCTGTGATTTCCCGTAAATATCCATTTACATCCTGCTGCACTTGACTGAGACGCCTGATGTGAATAGTGTCCTGTTCAGAAATTTCATAAAACTTGAAATATGAAAACGAAATGGAAGCAGCCAGTGCGATGAGCAAAGATATCATGATCGTAAGATACCGAAATCGATTGGCTTTCCAGTGAATTCCGGCTATTTCAAGCGAACAAATGACTATAATCGACTGAATAGCGACGGTGATAATCAAAGCTATCCAGGGAAGAATAAAATGAGACAAGCCATAAAAAGTGGTAAATCCCGAAGCAATACTAAGCAATAGAACTATTGGAATCGACCAGATCCGGAGCATTCCGACAAAAACCGTCTGAACACTGTTAATCATTCTTCCCAGGCCACCACCTTGCGATTTGATATGTTTTCTTTTTTCCATTTTCATTTGTAGTTATTATCCTATGGAAATTTTAGAGACACATTAGCTCTTTCACACCCCCATATTGAACTGAGCCTCAGTTTATGTTAAACGTATAGCAAAAGTAAAGTCACAAGTTTCTTAAAAATCATTATAAAAATAAAGCTAATTCACTTCACTAAGAATAACTCAGGAGTAACCTATGAAATCAAATACCAGCCTTAACGCCATCATTAAGAAAGCGCTTCTTATCCTTAAAAACCCAATACTATTTTACCGTGAAATGCCAAAATCTGGGGGTTATCTTGAACCCGTGCTTTTTGTCACGGTCATGGCGGTCATGGTGGGGCTTCTAATGACCTTATTTTCAATATTTGGTCTTGGCATGATTGCTTTTGGGTTTAGCACCATTTTGTTTACAACCATCATGTCCATCATCAGTAGTTTTATTGGTGCTGCTATCCTTTTTTTCATCTGGAAGTTGATGGGATCAAACGAATCCTTTGAAACGTCCTATCGCTGCATTGCTTATGCTTCCGTGGTGTATCCTCTGGTGGCAATATTAGGTCCAATTCCTTATGTCGGTTCAGCAGTTTCGGTTTTATTTGGCACTTATTTAATGATAATAGCTAGTGTTGAAGTACATGGTATAAAACAAAAAACTGCTTATATCGTGTTCTGTATTTTAGGAATAATCGGACTATTAGCCAATATCAACAACGAAATGCTGGTTAGAGAAATAGCTTCACAAACCGATGATTTTACTGAGCAATTTAAAGGATTCAGTGACAACTATTCTGACACGGGGGGTAACCCAATAGATATGACTTCGGAAGAAGATTCTATGGGTGAATTTTGATTAATGCTCTGGAAGAAACTGTTATAACGCTATGTTTCCCGTAATTATTTGGTTTTAACACCGATGGACCGAGCAAAATCAATATTCCGTTGCTGTAATTCCATATGTTTTTCTTCCAAAATCTCGTGATAAGCTGAATCAATTTCAACTGGCTCCTCCGATGAATTCTGGTTTTCTGCACTTTCTTCTGGCTGATAACCTGAATAAAGCCGGGATACAACGTTTCTAAACCATACGGGACGTCTGCGAACAACGTAGAAGCCAAAGGGAACCGTAAACGGAACAATAACATCGATAAGAAACATGACCGATAAAGCAATCGTACATCTTCTGCGGGTCACCATTGAGTCATGCCCTTCTTTGATGGACACCTCAGGAACTACCCCGTCTTTATATTCTTTATCTTCATAGAGCCGTTCCACAACCCCTGGTAGCCATTCGGGTCTCTTCCTAATCACATATAAGCTATAAATGGCGGTAAACGGAATCGGGAGAATTTCAATAATCAGTAAGCCCGTCAGGCTCCATGTACATTTAGTTTGT
The DNA here is from genome assembly GCA_030618325.1 of Methylococcaceae bacterium. GTDB lineage: Bacteria > Pseudomonadota > Gammaproteobacteria > Methylococcales > Methylomonadaceae > JALSJK01. Next base: position 10,639 of record JAUXDP010000086.1, read on the forward strand.
GTTCTCATCTTCTAAATTCTCTAATAATTTAAAGTCAGCATACCGCGCATGACGATTCCAACCTTCCATTTTAACTGGTCACTCTTTATTTCTCAAGAATAATGTAAACGAAACAGTCGCTCCCGCTAAAAATAAACTTCTGTTTGAATAATCAAATTTCTGCAATTAGCGGACAATTTAGAATGCGCAGGGGTCAGAAAGCTGTGCTGGCTATAGCCTGCCCCATTTATCTGTCAGCCTGGCTTCCCTGAAAAACCTCACCTTAAACAACTTGAGCATAGTTTCTCAATTAAGAGCTGTTGTAGAGAATAATGGTCGGCTTAAGTTCATTGGCTATTCCCAAGTACATTGCTTCCCAATGTGGAATTAAAAAGCTTTGAAATAAGTTTCGAACTTTTTGCCAGAAACGTGTCTTACTTTTTGCT
>JAUXDP010000070.1 GCA_030618325.1 Methylococcaceae bacterium
ATGCATCGCCTGCTCGGTGAATTCTTCCATTTCTGCTAGTAAAGTTTCTAAGCGATGATTTAATTTATCTTCTTCATCTTCAACTTTTTGAATTAAAGGTTCAGATTCATGCACTTTCCCTTTAGCTAACATAATGAAGACTTGTTGTGCATGATGTTCATAGTTTTGATGTTGTTGTTCTATTTCCTTAAGTTCCTGGTCAATATGAGAAAACTCTGCTGCTATTTCTTCACCATGACTTAGATCTGACATAATCGATTCAGCCAGCATTTCACCTTTTCGAATCTCATCAGATACCTTATGACTTAGCTGCTCAAAAGCATTAATATTTTGTTTAAAATGACTGGCTGCACTTTCTTCTAGCTTAAGCAAATAACCATAGCGCACCGCTCTTTCAAATAAGATGGCTTGCTCTAATTGATGCTCCGTAACCATAGTTAACAATTTGGTCATCGGAATATCTTTTTCCGCAATGCCTTTTAATTCATTGCCTATCTTAGCCATAGATAACAATGCATAGCCTGAGCTGATTAGCATTAAAACAAGAAAAAAAACCGAGGTTCCAATGATTTTTACTTTCACAGAATAGTTATTAAGAAAATTATTCATTTTTTTCCTTTTATTAAAGGTGTAATACCAATCACGTTTTCTAGTTTATGGTTATTATGGACATTGAGCTAATTAACCAAGTATTGACCATTTTCCATAAAATTCAAGAGTCCTGAATTCAAGTCATACTTATCGTGAGGAGTAATTTGGAGGTGTTTTTGTATTTTGAAGACTGTTTTTGAAGCCGATTTATTTTTAATCAGACAAGCTCTTTAGGAATCTGGATGAAATAACTTCGCAAGTTGATACACTTATTTTGTGTGCGTTGCTGTTTTGAAGATTTTTGAAACAGGTTATTAATACCTGATTTGATACCACCATCTACCAAGTAATTCATGCAGCACCCCTGAGCTTACTTCAAATGCTGGAGCTGAAGGAATCAAGTCTAAAGCTGTTATTTGGTCCAATTGAGAAATAAAAGCGGTTGGAGCAGGTGTAACCTGGAAACCTGCATTTTGAAATTGCTGGACAGCGCGTGCCATATGCAGGGCGTGAGTGACTAAGATAATCCGGCTTATTTTTTCTTTGCTTAGAAGAGCATAACTATAGTAAGCATTTTCGGCTGTATTGCGACTTTTATCTTCTAGCCATGTGGCCTTGAATTGAAAATCATTGATGAGTGTTTCCTGCATGAGTTCAGCCTCGCTAGGCTGATTTCGATCTACTACTTTACCACCACTGACTAACAGGGGTAGCCCGGTTTTTTTTGCTAGCCGGACAGCATAACGCAGACGATCAAAAACCCGGTTATGAATAATAGTTCGATTATTATATTCTGGTGCAGAGCTTCGTGTTCCTCCACCTAAAACCACAATAGCCCGAGCATTTGTTTGCTGGAGTTGGCTACTGTTTATAGCTGGGTAGATTTCTTGTGTTGAAGTGAGAAAAACCGATACCAGTGGTAGGCTTAAAATGGTTAGTGCAAGTAAAGCAAGGGTAATTAAACTAATTCCAAGTTTTTGCCTCTTACTGTGGATAATCAAACCCAATAGCGCCAGAATCAATAAGCTGGCAGGTGGCAAAATTAGTGTTTTAACAATGTAGATTAGAAAGATATCCATATCGATAAGTCAGAGTACTTAATAATGAGTGTATATTGTAGTGTATTAATTTAGTTTTCGAGAAATAGATAGTGGGGTTAAAGTGACATTTGCTTATTCAGAATTAATAATGATATTGCTGCTTGTTGGGTTTTTTCTTTACTGGTCCAGTGCCCAGAAAATTCGGGAAATTGCTTTGAAAACAGCAGTAGCCTATTGTCAAAAAATGGATATCCAGATGCTTGATGGCTATGTAGCGTTAAATGCGCTTTGGCTAAAACGTGATAATAATGGGAAGATCAGAATTTGGCGATCCTATTTATTTGAATTTACTGCAACAGGTGAAGATCGCTACAATGGAAAAGTAGTGATGCTGGGTAAGCTGATTGAATCGGTTCAATTGGAGCCACATCGTATATGATGATACAGTCAATGTTGGTTAAATTATGAAGCTGACTAATTTGACACTTTCTAAGAAGCTTGTCTCTCTACGGTTTCTATATTTCGGCAAGGGTAGGTTAGGACGAATAATTTCATGAGTTTCAACGAACTAAATGCCCGTTTTCGTCGCTTATATAAAGAGCATGCTGCGTGGCGTTTGTTACGTACTGATAATGCACCGCTGGTTTTGGCTTTTGTCGCTGATCTATTTGAAGACCTTAACGAAGTAGCCTTCGGCCGTGCCAAAGTGGCGTTGGATACTGAACTGGAGCTTTGGCGTGAACAGGGATTGCATGATAGCGAAGTGAATGCTTCGAGCTATTTGCGGCAATGGATACAGTCAGGCTGGTTACGTGAACTGGATGATATGCTGAGTCAAACTGATGCCTGCGAAGTTGCTTTACGTTTTTGTCGGCAACTGGAGCAGCGTGAAAGCAATGCGACGGCTTCACATTTGCGTATTGTTCAGGATACAGTGCGCGACTTGTCTGTTGCCCTCAGCCCTGATCCTAATGAAAGAATTGCTTTGTTAGAAGCCCGAAAAGCTGAAATCCAGCAGCAACTGGATGAGCTGGATGCGGGTATTGTGCATGAATTATCTGCAGCTGAGCAACGTGAACGTATTGTTGAAATTTACCAGTTAGCTGCGGTATTAACAGGTGATTTTCGCCGTGTCGAGGATGATATCCGTCAGATAGACCAGACGCTACGTGTGCAAATGATCGAATCTGGGGGAAGTCGGGGTGAAGTGATAATGAATTTGCTGGAACAGGAACAGTTGCTGGCAGAGAGTGATGCCGGCAGAGCTTTTGACGGTTTTTTTCATTTGCTTTGCGATCAAAATCGCAGTACGGAATTTCGCGAACAATTGAAAACCATTCTGAGCCGTCCGGCTGTAAAGTATCTTAATCAACAACAATCTCGATTTCTTGGAAAATTAATGCGTGAGCTAAGCCGGGAGAGTGAACGTGTATTTCAAGTGCGTCGCCGTACTGAAGAAAATCTGCGTCAGTTTGTAGAAAGTGGCGCGGCCAGTGAAATGCGGGCTGTGGATAGACTTCTCGGTCGCTTAGAGCAGTTGGCTGTTGGATTTAAGGAGGCTGAATTGCCTTTGCGTCAGGATACCGATTTGCGCTTGAATAGCGGCAATGTAAAAATACAATCGCCAGATAGTCTGCTATTAAAAATGCCTGAAGAACAACTCAATACCCGTGATGTAGAAGTTCATCAAAATGCTACCTCTCCCAGCGATGAGATGTTGCAACAATTACATACGGTACAAGTGATGCAAGTCGCTGAAAAGATAAATGAAATATTACAGAATAGTCATGTGCCTCTGAGTATTGCGGCACTGGTTGAGCGGCATCCTATTCAGGCGGGTCTGGATGAACTGGTTGCCTGTTTGCGGGTGGCGCGGGCAGTAAGTGCAACCGAATTGCAAGGCAAGGAAACTGTGATAATTAATGATCGTAACGGGCTGCGCTTAAAAGCGGAAATTCCACATTATTTGCTCAGCGCCGAGCAGTTTCCGGAGCAGCTTGAGGAATTGATTCTATGAAAATTATATGAAGATACAAGAAACACCAGATGGAAAACAACCTGATTTGTTTGAATTGTTACGTAGCAAGTCAGAAATGTCTACGCTACCAGTAGAACAGGAAACTGGTGAAATAGAACAGCCTGCAATAGAATTTGAACAACCCACTAATAAAATAACTGATGAAAAGCAGACTGGATTACCAAATGAGGCGCGTCGTGCGCTAGTTGCTTTATTGCGTTATGGAGTGATTATGGCCGCCAATAAACGCCTGCTGTTTGATGCCTTGTGTCGTTATGAAACACAGATACAGGAACATCTGGAAAATATGTATCTGCGAATGTTAGTGGATGAACAGGCGGGGTTGGTCTTGTTACTCCAACAAGATGGAACAGATACGGATGAGGAAGAAGAAACAAGTAGCTTGATCAGTCGCCGAACCATGACTTTATATGACACCTTGTTAGTACTGGTTTTGCGGAAACATTATCAGGATCGGGAAACAGCTGGGGAACAGCGTGTGATTATTGATATTGATCGCATTGAAATAGCATTGCGACCTTTTCTACCCCTCATCAACAGTAGTCGTAGTGACCGGCGACAATTAAGCAGTGCTTTAAAAAATATGAAAGAGCGGCGTATTTTAGCAGCAGTACGCAGTGAAGAGGAACGGTTTGAAATTACCCCCGTAATTCGCTATGTGGTCAATGCAGAATTTCTGGAGAAAATGTTGCAGGAGTATCAAAAACTGGTTGAACAGGCAACAACGGATGATTGAAAGCAAGGTGCTGAAAACACAAGATTTATTTAGCTGTGGAGCCATTAAATTACGAGAGTTGTCAGTCTATAACTGGGGGTCTTTTCACGGTCTACACACGGCCCGGATTGATCCCGAGGGAACTTTAATTACCGGTGATAATGGCTCTGGAAAATCAACACTGGTGGATGCATTAATGGCTTTGCTGCTCTCGGCAGGTAAAGCGACTTTCAATGTTGCTGCTGCTCAGGGTGATCGTAGCGATCGCAGCTTGATGTCCTATATTCGAGGTAGTTATGGTAATGCTCACGAAGGTAATCGCACAAAGGTATTAAGTAAGCGAGAGGGAGCGGTCGTCACTGGTCTCAGAGCGTTTTATCAGGCAGAGGATGGTTCCCAGATGACCTTGGCCGCCCTGTTATGGATAACACATGCTGGCAATGCCTTGTCAGATTTGAAGCGAAATTATCTGGTGGCGCGACGCAATTTGAATTTAAAGGAGCTACTTGATGCGTTTGGAGATGGCGATCCACGCGCATTAAAACAATTTTTGCGGCAGGATCCGGCGATCATTAGTAGTGATGATCGCTTTTCTGAATATCAGGAAAGTTACCGACGCTTATTATATATGGATAATCCCAATGCACCCGCTTTACTGGCAAGAGCGCTGGGATTGAAGAAAATTGATGATTTGACCTCGTTGATTCGTGAATTGGTACTGGAACCCAGTAATGTACGAGACGATGCGCGTAAGGCCGTCAACGAATTTACTGATTTAGTGGGAATTCATAATCAGTTACTGGATGCTCGGCGGCAACAAAATGCCTTGGCTGAGTTGCCAGAAGTGGAACAAGAATTACAACGTGCTGAGCTTGAATTGCAATCACTTGAAACGCAGTTGAGTGGTTTGTCGGCCTGGTTCGGGGGGCAGTGTGCAGAACTTTGGCTGATACGTTTGGAGGCGATAAACACTAGCTTACAACAGGCGGAATTTTTACTGAAGCAAATAAAGCGACAACTGGAAGATGCCAGTGAAAGAGTTGAGCAATGTCATGGTGATTATTTACAGGCTGGCGGTGAACGCATAGAAAACGTCAAAATTAAATTGACAGATGCTCAGGAAAAATTGACAGAAGCTAACCGTCAAGCCGCAAACTATCAACTAATTGTAACTAAGCTGCAATTAGAGAGTACCTTGCAGGAAGCCGTTTTTCAAACGAATCGTCAGCAGGCCGAACAGGCCAGGCAACAGATAAAACAGGAACAAGAAGTTGCCCAGAATGATTTTGCTGAACAGGCTGCCAAACTCAGTAACGTACAAGAACGACAGCAGCAACTGGCAGAAGAAATTATTGCCATAGAAGCACGTCCTGATTCCAATATTGATACCCGATTCCAAAAGCTACGAGATGAGATGATTGAAGCGCTGGGGCTGGATCATCAAAAGTTGATGTTTATCGGAGAATTGCTGGATGTTAAGGAATCCGAACGCAACTGGCAAGGTGCCATTGAGCGAGCACTGGGCGGACTGCGTACCACACTGGCGGTACCGGAAAACGATTTTCCACTAGTGACTCGTTGGCTAAATCAGCGTCATACTGGATTGCATGTTCGAGTGCAGGTAGTAAGGGCACTTAATCGAATGGCTGAATTTAAAACTGATGGCTATTTACGTAAACTGAACTGGCGTGAACACACTTATAGCGACTGGTTAAAACAACACCTGGCGCGGTTCGACCTACATTGTGTTGAAAACACAGAAATTCTTGATCGTACTCCTTTTTCCATGACTCAACAGGGTTTGATGCACATGGAAAAAGGTCGTTTTGAAAAAAAGGATCAGCAGCGAATTGATGATCGTCGGGTATGGCAATTAGGTTTTTCCAATAAAAACAGATTGAATCTGTTGCGCCTTGATCAGAAACAATTAGAACAAAATGTGCTGGATTTTGAAAAACAGGTAAACACAGCCAGACAACTGCTAGATGAAGTAGGCAAACGTGGTCGGCAGTGGGAAAAACTTGCGGAATTTCGCTGGCAGGATATTGATGTGCCTTTATGGCAAGAAAAGACAGAACAGTATCAAAATGACATCAAACAGATGGAACAGGCTGGTGGCAATTTGGCAATGGCGAAACAACGCTGGGAAACTGCAAAACAGGTGTTGCAGAAATTGCAGACAGAAAAGGAACAGCAAAACATACAATTAGGGGCGCTGACAACACAGCGGGATGCCGCCGAAAACAATCGTCAAAGTGCCTTGAAACTTGCGGAACAAGAGCTTTCCAATGAGCTGCGCGAGCAATTGCATAAAAAAATTGGATCATTAAAGGATGAGCAACTGGATGATGCATTAAAGATTGAGACGCAACATCGCGAACGTCTGGTTAATCAGCGAGATGTGGTCTATGGACGTAAAAATCGTGCCGGGAATAAAGCAGTAGGCATTATGACTGCATTTCGTACCAAGTGGGAAGTTATCGCCGCTGACTGGGGCGCGGATTTGGTTAGTTTGTCTGACTATCTACAGCATCTGACGCAATTAGAACAAGAAGGTTTACCTGTTCTGGTTGAAAAATTTCGCGAACGCCTCAATAGACATACTACGCAATCTTTAGCGCGTATTCGTTCGCGAATTGATTCGGAGCGTGAAGATATAACTGATCGTATTGAAACAATTAATCAGGTACTAAAACGTACTGAATTCAAGGCAGGCAGTTTTTTGCAGCTGGGAATTAAAAATGATCAGTACGAGCATGTGCAACATTTTAATCGTCTGTTAAAACAGGTCATGGAACAGTTGCACAGCGATGATCACGAAGCACGTTTTACAGGCTTAGAACAAGTGATAGTTATTTTGGATAAAGCCAGTAATTCAGCAACGGCAAATACCCTGGAAAGCTTACGTTTACTCGATCCTCGACATCAATTATCATTTTATGCCGAGGAAATTGGTATTGAAGACGGTAAGACGCGTGACGTACTGATGTCTTCCAGCGGCAAATCTGGAGGGGAAAAAGAATCCTTTGCTGGCACTATTGTTGCTGCCAGCCTGGCTTACGTCCTGACACCGGATGGTAGCGACCGGCCTGTATACAGTACAGTGTTTCTAGATGAAGCTTTTTCTAATACTGCCGAAGCCGTTAGCCGCAGGGTATTGCGTATTTTTAAAGAATTGCATATTCATGTTAATTTGATTACCCCTTATAAAAACCTCAATCTTGCGCGTGAGTCAGCCCGTTCACTTCTTATTGCGGAACGCGACAGAGACAAACATGAAAGTCGTTTGTGTGAAGTAACCTGGGAAGAAATTGATAAACGATTGCAACAGCAGGTTGACGATCTTGACATAGTGCTGGAAGTACAGGCATGAGTGAATGGGGATTATTACCCGATGCCGTTATAGCTCAAATAACCCGGCGGGAATGGTCAAATAATACCAATTTACGAAATCGATTAAGTGGCAAACGTCCTTTTCCACTCCGGATTCCACTGAAAGCGCCTACGGGTACACAGGCATTAGCAAACCTTGAACACTTTCAGTGTTTTATTGAAAGCTGGAAAAAATGGCTCTACCCAGAACAGTTACAATGGCAGCAGAAAAAATATCAGCAACTGGGAGAACAACAGGTACCTATCGCTTTGCAGCTTGATTCAATGCCGGAGTTAATTACACTGCTTGGGCCGAAAGCCAAGGCTAGAAAGCAACATTGGGAACAATTGATGCGACCGCTGTTAGATGTGGACAAGCGATTATCTCAGGTTTTGGTCAAACATTTAAGAGTAATAGAAAATATGACGGTTGATGATGCCTTGTTACTAGCACAGTTACTTCCGCAGTTACAACAAGATATGGGGAAAGGCTGTTATTTACGCGCTCTGCCACTGCATTCTGTAGATACCAAGTTTGTTGAAAACTATCATATTTTGATTGTCGATCTGCTGGATAGGTTATATTACGGTGCAGTGACAGAACAGGGTGGGTTACTACAATGGCTAGATTGCAACTCAAATCCTGGTGCTTGGCTTGTGGTGCGGCCGTTATGCAAGCAAAGCCGAAAGCAACTGGCTGGGCTACCCATTTTACAGATGGAGACGCAGACACTTGAAAATTATCCACTGCCTGCAAGTCGTATTCTGGTTGTGGAAAACAAACAAAGTGGATATGCCCTGCCGGAACTGAACGATACCATCGCAGTGTTTGGTGGTGGCCGTAATACCGCATGGATGAAAGCTGAATGGCTACAACAAAAACGCATCGGCTATTGGGGTGACATAGATAGCTGGGGGTTGGCAATGCTCAGTGATGCACGTACACGACAACCTCATTTGCAACCTCTGATGATGGATGAGATAACATTGCTAAATCACCAGAAGCGTATGGTTGATGAAAAAGATATTTACCGGAAAATACCGCAACAGTTGAGTGAAGTCGAACGTCTGTTATTTCAACGACTAGGTGAGCGATATTACGGAAAAACCAGACTGGAGCAGGAGCGTTTAGCGCCTGACTATGTATTGCAGAACCTGAGCAACTGGCATCATTAGACAGGAACGCGTACGGAATAATTGGCCAACTGTAAAAACCTTTGTTCCAGCTGGCCAATTAATTCAATGCGTATTTCGTTCCTAACTATTCAAAATTTTCAACACTTCCTGCATGCTGTCATTAGCATCACCGAATAACATCCGTGTATTTTCATGAACAAATAACGGGTTACCGACACCTGCATAACCAGAAGCCATACTGCGCTTCAGTACGATTGTGGTTTCACCTTTCCAGCATTCCAGCACTGGCATACCAGCAATCGGGCTGTTTGGGTCATCCAATGCGGAAGGATTGACGATATCGTTAGCACCAATCACGATACTGACATCGACATTCGGAAAATCATCATTGATTTCATCCATTTCGAAAACAATATCGTAAGGTACTTTGGCTTCAGCTAAGAGTACGTTCATGTGCCCCGGCATACGGCCGGCAACGGGATGAATACCAAAACTAACATTTTTCCCCTTGCTACGCAGGAGTTTGGTAATTTCATTGACGGTATGTTGAGCCTGTGCGACTGCCATGCCATAACCTGGAATAATGACAATATTTTTAGCATCAAGTAGTAATTGTGCTGTTTCAGCAGCTTCGATTGGCGAAACTTCACCTTCAACAACGGCTGCTTCCCCACCACCGCCGGTCCCCGTACCAAAGCCACCGGCAATAACACTGATAAAGTTTCGGTTCATGGCTCTACACATGATGTAACTTAAAATTGCACCACTACTGCCGACCAGTGCGCCGGTGACGATGAGTAAATCATTGTTCAGCATAAATCCTGTTGCTGCCGCGGCCCACCCTGAATAACTGTTGAGCATTGAAACAACTACCGGCATGTCTGCGCCGCCAATTGCCATCACCATATGCACGCCAAATGCAAATGCGATGAGGGTCATTAGAATTAACGCCCAGGTACCACCACCCGTTTCAGCACTCTCTATAAATTGCATACATAACCAGATAGAAGCGACCAGCAAGCCGAGATTCAGCCAATGGCGTCCGGGAAGTAATACCGGGGTACCACCAATACGCCCGCTCAATTTGCCAAAGGCGACAACAGATCCAGTAAAGGTAACCGCACCAATTAAGATGCCTAAATAAATTTCAACTTCGTGAATGGTTTTCTCCACGCCTGTTAAAGTTGCAGTAGGGTCAATAAAATTAGCATATCCGACCAAAACTGCGGCCATCCCGACCAGACTGTGCATAATTGCAACCAGTTCAGGCATTTGGGTCATTTCGACCATTTTTGCAGCTTTTGAACCGATGGTTCCGCCTATGAGAAGCGCTATAATCAAAATCACATAGGAATCGACTGTATCACTCATAATTGTGGCAAAAACAGCTATTCCCATGCCAATCATGCCGTAAAGATTGCCGCGTCTTGCTGTTTCGGGGTTGCTTAAACCGCCCAGGCTCAATATGAACAAAATTGAGGCGGCGATGTATGACATTGTAACTAAACCTTGAGACATTTTTTTCTCCCTTATTTTCTAAACATGTCAAGCATGCGCCGGGTGACCAAAAAGCCACCGACAATGTTGATTGAGGCAATTAAAATTGCAAGCCCTGCGAGCAACGTAATAAAAAAACCAGGGGCAGAAATTTGCACCAGTGCGCCGATCACGATAATGCCACTAATGGCATTGGTGACGCTCATTAATGGCGTGTGCAAAGAAGGTGACACATTCCATATTACTTGATAACCAATGAAACAGGCTAATACAAATACGGTGAAATGTGACATGAATGAAGCTGGAGCTGACGAGCCAACAAAATACAAAAGTAAACCGACTATGGCTATCGGCAAGAATTGTTTAACCGGTTCCGGAATTAAGGACTCAGCTTCCGGTTGAACTTCAACTACTGCCGGTGCTTCAGTTTGTGGTGCAGGAGAGGCAGTAATTTTAGGTGCTGGTGGTGGCCAGGTAATCTTACCCTGATTAATAACGGTTGCCCCACGAATCATTTCATCTTCCATGTCGACAACAATTTCGCCATTTTTTTCCGGACAGAGTTCGGTTAACAAGTGTCTTAAGTTAGTGCCATAGAGTTGGCTGGATTGAGCCGCCATGCGGCTGGGTAAATCTGTATAACCAATAATGCTGACACCATGTTTAGTGACTACTTTACCTGCTTGGGATAGTTTACAGTTGCCGCCTTGTTCAGCTGCCAAATCAACGATAACACTGCCAGGTTTCATTGTCTCAACCATGCCTTGAGTAATTAGCTCTGGTGCAGGTTTTCCAGGGATCAATGCGGTCGTAATGATGATATCAACCTCCATCGCCTGGCGAGCAAAAAGCGCCATTTCTGCTTCAATGAATTCCTTACTCATGGTTTTTGCGTAACCGCCAGTGCCAGAGCCTTCTTCTTCAAAGTCCAGCATTAGGAACTCAGCACTCATACTTTCAACTTGTTCTTTGACTTCCGGACGTGTGTCAAAAGCCCGAACGATTGCGCCCATACTTTTTGCAGCACCAATTGCCGCCAATCCAGCAACTCCTGCGCCGATAACTAAAACCTTGGCGGGTGGAACTTTACCTGCTGCGGTGATTTGCCCAGTGAAAAACCGGCCAAAATGCTGTGCTGCCTCGACAACGGCGCGGTATCCAGCGATATTAGCCATCGAACTTAGAGCATCACATTTTTGAGCCCTGGAAATTCGGGGAACACTATCCATTGCCAGTACGGTTGCTTTCTTTTTAGCCAGCTCTTTCAATAAGGCTTCATTTTGAGCCGGCCAGATAAAACTGATCAGATTGCCTTTTTCGGATAGTAATTCGGTTTCTTCGACCCCCGAAACTGGATCTTTTTCTGGACCACGAACTTTTAATACCAAGTCTGATTTTTTCCAAAGCGCCTTAGCGGTGGGAATGATATCCGCACCCGCTTCTTTATAAGCTTCATCAGAAAAATTTGCGCCTGCCCCTGCACCTTTTTCAATACAAACGGAGAAACCCAGTTTTTTAAGTTGCTCCGTTACATTGGGTGTGACAGCGACGCGTTGTTCGCCGGGGTGTATCTCTTTCGGTATACCGATTAACATTCTGTTACCTCATTTTTTGCAATTATTATTAAATGCCTTTTCCGCAGTAGACTCTTTATTCTCGGGCAGGCTTATTAGGATATGACAGCAAAATTTATTCCCGAAGATGAGCTTATGGCATTGCTGGTGATTAATCAAATAATATTCTAGTAAATTCAGTAGTTTAATATTACATAATATGCTGAAATTATTAATATTGTTACTCTAAACAATGAGGCGCGTATGGCATCAATCTTATGATAAACTTTCAGAATAGTTGTTTATTTAAGATGTATCTTTGATCCCATGAAAGTATTAATCGTTGATGATAGTAAATCGATTAGAAAGTATATAGCAGAATGTATTGTTGCACTGGGTCATCAACCTTACTACGCCGAAAATGGTATTGAAGCCGTAGAGTTTGT
>JAUXDP010000144.1 GCA_030618325.1 Methylococcaceae bacterium
TTCATTTTTCTATTGCTAGGGTTCCAGGGTGCTGTATTGGCGCAAGATGAATCTCTGTCAGACCCGACTAAATCATTACAATGTTTGATAACTACGGATTTTTACATTGTTCATCTTACGAGTTATCAAGAGCCAAAGAAAGATACTGACTCAAAAAGACATAAATTCAAGCCCTTTTGTCAGGAACTCCCTGAACACGGCTTGAGCTATCTGGCGGTTGATTTTATTGATCGTGATTTACGGAAAATGCCTATCGGAATGCGTGTTGTCGAGGAAGTTGAAAATCCCGAGGGTGGTGAGCCAACGGAGGGTACGATAATTGCCCAGACTCCCGCGCAGCTATACAAAACCGGTGTTGCACAAATCCAGGCTGATTTCCCAAATCCTGGCAAATATGCCTTAATCGTGACCGTCGGCGATGATATGTTCGCAGACAAAATCCGTATTCCTCTGCGTGTGGGTATTGGCTCTTTATTTACCTGGAGTTCCGCGCTCCCCTTTCTATTTCTAGTTGTTGTTGCAATGATTGGTTATGGAATTTATCGTTATTTAGTTTATCGTCATAAACGGAAGCTGAGTAACGAGAATAGTAATTTCTGATATTTATTTCAAGTATGTTCTCAAGTAGCGCTAGGTTTAGCGTAACCGGCTTCTTTTTAGCCATTTCCCAGATTTTACTGTATTTTTTTATGGCATTTTCTAGTGCCGTAATTGCAGATTGGAACTCTGGCGTGACCATTGAAGATGTGTCCGCGCGGATAGCGATTAATGTTGTAGATGATGGCGTCCAAGTAAGTGTTGACCTTGCCGAAAGTGGTATTGCGCGGATACACGCGGGCAAGACAGGCGATTCAACGGGGGGAATGACGTTTAATGAGTTCGCAAAGCAAGCTATTATAATACAAGGGTTAAATCCGATAACAGAATCACCGATAGACGATGAATCTGGCCAAGCAGGGTCAAATGCTAAAACAACGGTGTTCTTTCCATTCTCAAAGGGTCAACCAGAACAGCTTCATATTATCCCAGTCTTCAAAATAATAGAAAAAGCCGGAGATAAAAACCTGGTAACTGTTTCTCATCACGGTTTGCCGGTTATTGATCACGGAGTTTTGACTGGGGCTGAAACGCTTTCTCTGGATTGGCAGGATCCTTGGTATAGTCATTTTCTCAATCCCAAGTTAAAGCGGGGTCATACTGATCCGCTTATGGCATTCCTATATATTGAACCGCAACAAATTAAAAGTGAGATAGTAGTAAGAGTCAAAGAGATGGCTAATTGGACAGACTTAGGGCTAAGAGACAATAATGTAATTTATTCCGAAGAATTTGCTTCAGTAAAGCAGAAAATTGGTCAGTTTTTGTTAGCACAAAACAAAGTTAGTGCCGATACAAAAGTGCTTTCTCCAAGCTTGGAACGTGTTGATTATATTCGTATGGGAGCTTCAGATATTCAGGCTTACGAGCCGCAACAAGCCCAGCGTCAAGTGGCTACATTGATTGGTGTCAGTATCATTCACCAAACAAAAGAGCTACCTGGAAAAGTGCAATGGCAGTGGAACCTGTTCAATGAAAAAATTCAGCGAGTTGCTATTAGAGCCTATGATCCTGCCGGATTGTTTGATAGTTATGTTACTCCTGAATATCGTATTTTCGAATGGGAAAATATGCTAGCGGATATAGATCTGCCAGAACTTGAGAACAAGCCAAAATCTATTCCGGTGATGGTTAAAAAGAGCCAGGCATTGACGCAGTATTACTGGCTGGCAGGTATTCTTGGTTTTCTGGTTTTATCCGCGGTCAGCAGTAAATTTATTAGTCCACAATTTCGGAAATATACTCAAGTAGCTACGGCACTAATCATTTTAGTAACGGGTTTATACCTCTGGAAAAGTGGAGACTTACGTTTTGGAATGGGTCAAGCTGAGCTTGATAAGCAACAGGCCAGACCCGTATTGAAACAATTGTTGTGGAATGTCTATCAGGCTTTTGAGTCAGTTCAAGAAGATGCCACATACGACCAATTGGCTTATAGCGTAAGCGGAAGTTTACGGGAAACACTTTACTTGCAAAATCGGCAGGCGCTTTTGCTTGAAGATGGTGGTTGGTCGAAGGTCAAGCGTATAGAAATTCAAAGTTTGGGAGATAGTTCCAAGCTGTTGGGTGATGGCCATTTGTTTGACTGTGAATGGCTAGTCGTTGGTGAGGTTATTCACTGGGGGCATCAACATCGCCGTGAAAATGTGTATCGAGCCAATATTAAAATTGCACCGATAGATGGAACTTGGAAAATTGTCGAGTTGGAGTCGATAAGTCAGCAGCGGGTTGATGAGGTCGAGTCTTTATAGCCGGTTGTTTTTATGCGGATTTTAATAGTAGAGGACGAAGCGAAAACTGCCGCTTTTCTCACCAAGGGATTAAAAGAGAATGGTTTTTCTGTCGATGTTGCGGAAAATGGTGTTGATGGCTTAAATTCGCTGGAGCAGGTGGACTATGATTTGGCTATTCTGGATGTGATGTTGCCATTACTCGATGGCTGGTCAATTTTATCAGTGCTTAGAAGCAAAGATATTCAGACACGTGTTTTGTTGCTGACGGCTAGAGATTCGGTCGAAGATCGGGTCAAAGGTTTGGAGTTGGGGGCTGATGATTATCTCGTTAAACCTTTTTCTTTTTCGGAATTGTTGGCAAGAATTCATACGCTCTTGCGGCGAGGTACAGCGACAGAGATCCAAAAAATTAAATGTGCAGACTTGGAAATTGATGCGATCAAGCACCGAGTAACGCGAAATGATGTGCGCATTGATTTAACTCCGAAAGAATTTCAGCTATTGTTACTGATGGCGCGTCGCCCAGGTGAAGTCCTATCGCGGACAGTTATCGCTGAACAGGTTTGGGATATGAATTTTGATAGTGATACCAACGTTGTTGATGTAGCGATAAGGCGTTTGCGTAATAAGGTGGATGACCCTTTTGAGGACAAATTGATTCATACTATTCGTGGCGTAGGTTATGCCTTCGAACAACGAAAATAAATCGCCTTCTTCGCAGTCACTCGCGGGAAAATTAGCCATTCTGTATGCTATTACTACTTTTAGTGTTTTATTGGTAGCCTCTGGATTACTCTATTGGTCTATCCACGACCATCTTCAACAAGAACACCAAAAATTACTTACTGCAAAAATTACTGACCTGAGGCAGTATTTCAAAAGTTCATCCGTGTTTGGAGAAATGTTGCATGACTTGATTGATGTCGAACATCATCATTCACAAATGCCTCATTCTTCAGCCATTCACCCCGGCATTCCACATCATGTATTGGTACGTATCCTCAATGAGCAGGGTGATTTACTGATCGAGTCAGATGCTAGGTTGCCATTGTCAGCATCGCTAGAATTTCCAGTTGTCAAAGAACAAGACTTTGAAACTATCGGTATAGTCAAAGTAACACCAGATAATAGTCAATCGTATTTATTAGGGAGTGCTTGGGCGATAGCTGAAAGCAGCGGCGAATTAAGCAAGTTGCTAATACAGGTATCGCTGGAGCTGGCTCAGGATGAAACTTTGATATCGGAATATCAGCGTACTCTTGTTGGCGTCCTTGTTTTTGGCGTATTGGCTTCAGCGCTTGCAGGTTTTTGGGTGACGCGTAGAGGGTTGCTGCCTTTACGACAAATTACAGCAGCGATACAAAATATTAATGTTCAGCAACTGAATGAGCGGGTTGATTCAGGACGGTGGCCAAAAGAAATCGCTTTATTGGCAAAAGCTTTTGATGAAATGCTGGGGCGTTTGGATCAGTCATTTGGGCAGTTGTCACGATTTTCTGCTGATTTGGCGCATGAGTTACGTACGCCGGTCAATAATTTAATGGGCGAAGCAGAAGTAGCCTTATCTCGAGATCGTGATGCCCAAGAATACCGCCACGTTTTGGAATCGAATATGGAAGAATGTACCCGGATTGCCAGAATGATTGATGAGTTGTTGTTTCTGGCAAGGGCTGAGGATCCAAAAACGGAAATTAACTGTACTGTTTTGCAGATTGAAAATGAATTTAGGGCAATTAAAGAGTTTTATAGCAGTGTGGCATCTGAGCAGCAGGTAGAAATAGTTTGTACAGCAAATCAAGTCGAATTGTATGCTGACCCTGGTTTGCTTCGTAGGGTATTGAGTAATTTAATTTCGAATGCTATGCGGTATACAAAAACGCATGGCACAATTAACTTGTCGGCTTCTTATTCATCAGATCAAATGGTAAAAATCACCATCAGTGATACCGGAGACGGTATTGACCCAGATTTTTTACCGCATATTTTTGATCGGTTTTTTCGTGCTGACAAATCGCGTCATCGGGATAACCAAGGATCCGGGTTGGGTTTGGCGATAGTTAAATCAATCATGGAGCTTCATGGGGGGCAGATTGTAGTGACTAGTCAAATTCAGCAGGGAACCATTGTAGAATTGAGTTTTCCAGCACATCAAAATAGTTAGAATCTTAGTGGCTATTCAGCGAAAAAGAGATAACATCCCTAATTCTGGCACTTTAAGCTAGCCCTATGCGTTAAAAAGCTGCCGCAAGAGAAACTAACTGAAAACTTAGGGATGTTATCTCTAAATCTTAGCATGCTGAATAGTAGCGAAATTTCGTACCTTCTTAATAGGTTTGGGGATTTACAACATGACAAAATTGTAATGATTGCGTCATGTTTCTGTTTCTAAGGGTTAGTTATTATGACTACCTAATAATGGATGCAGATTTATAATAATGATAAAAAACCAATTATTCAGTAACCGCCATATTAGTTTGGTTGTATTTTTTTTTCTGGGCATACTTTCTTCCACGGCCTATGCACATACCGAAGAAGAAGCTGGGGCAATTTCGGAATTAGGTGTTTTGGAGGTAACTGGCCGTGCATCTGATTTATTAGGGCAAACTGATTCTGCATCTTCCGGAGTTGTTGGCCAGCCGGAGTTTGAGTTTCGTCCTTTATCGCGGCCTGGTGAGCTGGTTGAAGTAGTGCCGGGCATGATGGCAACTCAACATAGTGGCAGCGGGAAAGCTAATCAATATTTTTTGCGAGGTTTTAATCTGGATCATGGTACTGATTTTTCGGGGATGATTGATGGTGTGCCATTAAACCTGCCAACCCATGGCCATGGTCAGGGATATTTGGATCTCAATAGCATAATTCCAGAGTTAGTTGATATCGTAGAGTTTGGCAAAGGTCCCTATCATGCGGAAGTGGGTGATTTTTCATCAGCAGGCCATGTCCGTTTTCATACTAAACATCGTATGGATAAAGGCTTGTTAAAGCTCGGTTTTGGTGAATACGACTATTATCGGGGGGTGCTGGCTAATTCGCATCGGATTGGTGATGGTGATTTATTATATGGTATGGAAGTCAATTTTTCCGAAGGTCCTTGGGTGAAAGAAGAGAGTGTCAATAAGTTTAATGGCTTATTACGTTATACCGTCGATCATGGGTATATGGGTTATTCCTTAGTAGGTACCGTTTACCATAATAACTGGGATGCTACTGAACAAATTCCTAAGCGTGCAGTTGAACGCCGCAATTTTTCTGAACGGGGAACATTGGATGAAACCGATGGTGGGGATATGGAACGCTACAGTTTGTCTGGAAATTGGTGGCGGCAGTCTGAGTATGGCGAAACAGAATTGTCAGCCTATGCCGTCTATTCCGATTTTAATTTGTATTCTAATTTTACCTTTTTTCTTGACGATCCAGTTAATGGCGATCAAATCACACAAAGAGACCGGCGCTACATTTTTGGTGGTGATGGCAATCATACCTGGTATGACGATTGGTTTGGGATTGAAGTAAAAAACAAGGTCGGATTGCAGATTCGGCATGATTATATTCCCAATGTTGGCTTATATAAAAGCCGGGCCAGAAGGGTTCTTCGCACTGTTTCAGAGCATGAGGTCAGTCAAACAAGTTTTGGCGTGTATTGGGAAAACGAAACCCAATGGGCGGAAAAATTTAAGACCATATTGGGGGTGCGGGGGGATTTTTATCTTTTTGATGTTGAAAGCCACCGTCTTTCGGTTAATTCGGGAACGACCAGCGATGCTCAGTTTAGTCCCAAGTTGAGCTTTGTCCTGGGGCCTTGGCATGATACTGAATATTATCTCAATATGGGCTATGGTTTTCACAGTAATGATGCCAGAGGGACTACGATCCAGGTTGATCCAGAATCGGGTAACTCTGCAGAGCAAATTGAACCATTAGTGTCCAGTCGTGGTATTGAGGTGGGCATGAGAACCCAATACATACCCGGCCTTGTTTCGACTTTGTCGCTTTGGTGGTTGGAGCTAGATTCAGAATTGGTATTCGTGGGTGATGGTGGCAGTACTGAAGCCTCAGGGAAAAGTCAGCGTTATGGCCTGGAACTGACCAACTATTACAAACCATTCGACTGGTTGACGCTGGATTTTGATGTGGCGCTAACCCAGTCTGAATTTATCGGAATGCCTGCCAATGCAAGACAAGTCCCTAATTCTGTCGGTACCACTATTTCTGGTGGGGCAACTATCGACCTGCCTAATGGCATCTTCGGCAGTTTGCGAGTCAGACATTTTGACGATGTGCCATTAATTGAAGATGGCAGTGTGTTTGCTGATTCAACTACGGTAGTTAATCTAGGTGTGGGCTATCGGTATAAAGATTTCCGGATCGAAGTGAATGTGTTGAATCTGTTTGATTCCAACGATTCTGATATCACTTATTATTACCCCTCGCGTCTATCAGGAGAAGCGAGTGGTGGGGTTAATGATGTTCTTTTTCATCCGGTTGAACCGCGAAATGTCAGGGTTCAAGCCAGCATGAGGTTTTGAAACACCTAAGAATAATCAGTCTAGCTCCCTTGCTATTCCTGGTTTACTTCAAAATATATTTTCCGGAATTGAACCATTCGGGATGTTCATCGGAGCGGTCCGGGTTGACCTATTTCTGTTAGCATTTTTGTCAATACCACACCCGTTCTCCCCACACCATACTTGATCGCCGCAGCCACTTATTACCAACAGGCCCAATACAACCGCAGTAACTAGATTGATTTTCATGATATTTGTTTCCTCAGTTTCTAGTATTTTTTAACCATGCATCAAAAGGATAAAGTCATTTTCAACATTTCTACATGTTGATTGCCACAAAGTCAAGGAAAATGGAAATTTTGTTAGTAGCACATAAAATGTCCAAAATCATGGGGTTTTAACCTAAGAATATCAGTTGGGAGCACCCACCACTAAAGTTATCTTATGGTTTACTAATTCCCAGGATGGTTAGTTTATCGGCAGTAAGATCCTTAGAAAAATCAAGGGGCACATAGTTTGTGCCTACCCATCTTGTAAAAAGTTGCTGAGCCTCGACCTCTCCTTCTGTTAATTCTAATTGAGCAGTACCATTCTCATTGATTTCTTTGATGGCAGCAGTGACAGAGAATTTGTGGCTGAAGAAGGCGCCTCTGGCTGTGGCTCGAAAAGTTATTTTTAGTAAGTCCCCGGTTTTAAAAACTTCGTCTCCAGCAGTAGTATATTGAGCTACTGGTTTATACGGTACCAGGAACATACTGTCCCAGGCGAAAGGTGTGCATAATACAGGTCTGGAATCTTGGTAAAAATGGACGACATAGTGCTCTTTATGGAGTCTTTTAATTTTTCCTTTGGAAAAAAAACTATGACAGTCTGCTAAAACCTCCGTACCTACGGGGAAATGATCAGCCTGTAATGTAGCTGAAAACAAACAAAAAACTAAGCTTAACGTGATTTTTTTTTGTAGTGTCATGACGTCCTCCTCTTTAGATTTTCTTGGGTAACCGACCTATTTTTTTATAATTGTCTTTAATCGAGCTACATTTTCACGCATAATGCTAAGAAAATCACCTGATTTAGGTGTGTTGGCGCAAGGGCTGAATACGATGCTCTTAATACCTAATTC
>JAUXDP010000015.1 GCA_030618325.1 Methylococcaceae bacterium
TTTAAACCTTTTTGTGATATCTCTATTGCTTCTTTAGTTTTATTTTGTTGCAAATAATTATTCGCTAAAGCTAAATAAATTTGTGGAACTTTTGCATTTACGGTGAGCGAACGATTTAATTCAGAAATTGATTTATCAAACTGCTTATCCAATAAATATAGTTTACTTTTAACTAAATAGGCAGGAATATTGTTCTTATTCTGCTCAATCAGGGTGGAAAGATAATTCAACATTTCTGGTCGTTGTTTTAGTTCTTCGTAACAACGCGCCATTTCTTGCATAGCATCTAGTTGAAATGGGGCTTTTTGCAACAACTGCTTAAATTTATCAATTGCCTTAGCATATTCATTTTGTTCCTGAAAAACCTTTCCTTGCATAAAACTGGCTATCAACTCACCATTAGGTGATTTTGCCATCGTATCAAGGATTTTATTTGCTCCATCCCAATCCTTCTCAACTATTTTTATCTGGCTAAGCTTTTGCAGTAAAATTATGTTTTTTGGCTTTTGTTTTAGCGCTATAGTTAGCAACTCTGTTGCATATCCAAAATTTTGTTTTTTCAACAAATTATTTACAACAGGCAATAATGCATCAATATTTGCAGGATTAATGTCCAGTGCTTCACGAAATTTTCTATCAGCCTGCTGTATTTGCCCGGCCAGCAATTCAATCTGTGCAAGCATAACTATTGTTTCATCTGATTTTGGATTGCTCCAGAAAACTGATGTTAATAGGGTTTTGGCTTCTTCATAGTTCTTTTTTGAAACCAAAATCCTTGCCTGCAATACTTTTGCATCAAGAAACTCTGAATCTATATCTAGGATACTTGTTATCAATGCTGAAGCTGTATCGCTATCTTGTTTCTGAAATGCCATTTTTGCCAGTAATAATTTTGCTTCTAATTTCTCGGATTGAGATCTTGACTCGGCAATTTTTTCTAATAATTCCTGGGCTTCTGTAGGTTTTTTTCTTAGCAATAACCATCTACTGAGTTGTAAAAGCTCTTTTGGTTTATCATGATACTGCTGAGCATATTCAGCGAACTGAGTCATAGCTCTAGTATCATCGATACTTGCCAACAGACTTAGTAATACAAACTTTGGTTCGATATAATCAGGTTTTGACGCTACATATTGACGCAATAAGTCTTCAGCTTCTTGAGGCTTCTTTGCATAAACCAACAACTTTGCTAAAGCAATTTTCAGTTGTCCCTTTTCAGGATACATTTTGATTAATTGCTCATAGTCTTTTACAACAGCATCAATATCTTTCCTTTTTGCATTAAGCTGAAGTTTTAATAGATGTAAAGATGGATTCTTCGCATTGGCATCAATTGCGGGTTCGAGCAGAGAAAGAGCCTCGTCAAAATCTTCATTCTCCATATAAACTGATGCTTTCAAAGAAATCGCATCAGTATTTTTAGGATCCTTTTTTAGGATCGCATCGATAATAGGCAAAGCTTCCGCTTGATTTTTTTGTCTAATTAAAATAGCTGCTTTGAGTGATAAAACAGATGAATTTTCAGGTAATATATTTAAAACAAAATCAACTTCATTTGCAGCGCCTTCAAGATCATTGAATAACAACAAGACTTTTCCTAATTTTAGCCGCGCATCAGTATTGTCTGGCGCTAGGTTTACTGCCTGACGCAAATTTTCTCTCATGGCTTGATAGTTTCGATTTTGTTCATTTAACAAAGCCATGGTGTAATAAGAATCAGCAAGATTACCGTCTCCTTGAATTGCACTCTTTAATTCTAATTCCGCACTGGCATAGTCACCCTTTGCTAACAATTCTTTGCCACGACTCAGGCTTTCCTTAGCTTGCTCCTGATCATTTTGGCATGCTACCAAGGCTAAGAAACTTATACCTGCAACAATGATTTTTTTACTTTTAAAATTCATTTCCATACCCGATTATTTTTCATAATTTACTAAAGTAAAATATTAATTAGCCCAGCTAACTACCAGTATTTTATCAATTTATTAACTGGTTTTCCACACGCATTATATCATCTTCTACATCAACCCCACCCCCTGGAACCTCGGAAATAACCCGTACAGTAATTGCCTTGCCGTACCACAATATTCGAAGCTGCTCAAGAGATTCAAGAGCTTCGAGAGTTGATTGCCGCCATGTAACATATTGCTTCAAAAAACCAACTGTATAGGCGTACAGACCTATATGTCGCAGATACCCTTTCCCTTTTATACTGCTCGCACCCTTGTTGGAAGCATTAAATCCGTCTCGATCCCACGGGATTGGGGCCCTGCTAAAATAGAGGGCATAACTTTCTCTATCAAGAACGACTTTTACAATATTACTATTATTGACTTCATCTATGTCCGTAATTTCAGTCGCTAAAGTGGCCACTTCAGCCCGAGAGCTTTCATTCAATGCCGCGGCAACCCCTTTAATATAATCGGCAGCCAACAAAGGTTCATCGCCTTGCAAATTAACGATAATCTCGTCATTTTTCCAGTTATAAGCCATGGCAACCTCAGCGATTCTATCTGTTCCGCTCTGATGTGCATTTGAAGTCATCATTACATCAATCCCTAAATTAGCCACAACATCAAAAATTCTCTGGTCATCTGTTGCAACAACAACTTGCTCAGCATCTGCTTCGTTTGCACGATCGCAAACATGGGCAATCATTGGCCTTCCAGCCAAAGATATCAATGGTTTGCCTGGTAACCGAGTCGAGCCATATCTAGCTGGAATGACAACCTTAAACCCCCTTATCATTTACGCAGTTCGTCTACTTCTTCTAGCGATAGTTCTCGAGATTCTTCTTCCAGCATGACAGGTATATCATCACGAATCGGAAAGGCTAACCGATCGGCCTTACAAATCAATTCCTGTTCTTTTTTTTTGTAGATCAAAGAACTTTTACACAGTGGACAAGCCAATATTTCAAGTAATTTTTTATCCATTATTTGACTCTTCTAATTTTTCAAGGAACCTTTCAGTAAATACCCCAGGCAATTTTGCATGCACAGGAACAAACCAATGATTTTTTTTTGCAAAACTATAGCATTTTACCATATCTTTCTCGGTCATAAATACCTCATACTCCATACCAAACTGAAGATCAGTTTCCTGATAATCATGATGATCAGGAAAAATATGGGCATCGTAGGAAATTTCTGCGTCATCCAACAAGGCAAAAAAACGCTGGGGATTACCCATTCCAGCAATAGCCTGGCATGACTTTTTTTTAAAAAAACTCAGGGGTTTTTTTTCGCCAGTTAGTAAATTAATCGCTTCTGAACCATCAACTGTCATTGAATATTCATTTTCTTCAACATTTGTGCCATTGCACACTAAAAAATCCACTTCACTTATTCGGCTTATAGATTCTCGTAATGGTCCGCTTGGAAGGCTATAACCATTACCGAAGCGCCGTTCTCCATCAATCACTATAATTTCAATGTCTCTATCCAAACTATAATGTTGTAAACCATCATCCGATATAATTACGTTACAATCACTTTGCTCCAACATTAACCGTGCAGCTGCTACTCGTTTAGGACCGGCCACTACAGGACAGTCAGTCCGTCGCGCCATCAGCAATGCTTCGTCACCAATTTGTCTTGGGTCACTATCAATGTTCACCAGCTGCGGCCAATCTTCAGCTTGCCCCCCATATCCTCTGCAAATTATTCCAGGCTTATATCCTGATTGTTTGAGTAACTCAGCAAGAAAAATAGTTAACGGAGTTTTACCGGTACCTCCCACGGTAATATTACCAACAATAACAACGGGTACTGGCAATTTGTGGACTTTTAATAGTCCGATACGATAAAAATAACGGCGTAAACGAACAATATCATTAAAAATCATGCTCAATGGCAAAAAGCATAGGCCAATAAAATTGTCCTGATACCAAATAAAGTTTGACAATCTTTGCAGTTTTTCTTTCACACTATTGGTTCGATATTCCTTCGGCTGCAAAGGTTATCCGGCCAAATCCTGCCTGGCTCGCTATATCCAAAGCAGTAATCACTGCTTGATAAGGTGTTTTTGCGTCAGCACTAATAACAAAAGGAAGTGCTCTGGAATTTCCAGCAGCACCAATGATCGCTTTTTTTAGCGTAGCTGGTTTTTGATTGATGACCTGGTGGTCATTAACATAGTAAATACCATTTGCATCAATAGTTAAGGAAATTACTTTGGGCTGTTGATCTCGCTCTTCCCCTTCTGCTTCAGGTAGCTTGATTTTTATCTGGGTTTCACGACTAAACGTTGTTGTCACCATAAAAAAAATCAACAATAAAAACACCACATCAATCATGGGTGTTAAAGTAATATCCAGTCTACTTCTGCTCTTTTGCCTGAAATTCATTAGGCCTCCTCACGCTCACCATGCATGATTTCAATTAACTTCAGCGATTCCTCTTCCATGCCCAAAATATACGCTTCCACCAGACCTTCGAAATAACGATGAAAAATCAAACTGGGAATGGCAACTGACAAACCTGCTGCAGTTGTTATTAATGCTTCTGAAATCCCGCCAGCCAAAACCCCTGGGTCACCAACCCCCTGGCTCATGATGGCTGCAAAGACTTTAATCATTCCCAAAACAGTACCTAATAAACCTAACAATGGTGTTACTGAAGCTATCGTTCCCAGAGAGTTTAAAAATCTTTCCAGTTCATGGGCGGCCTGCCTGCCAGCTTCAACTATACTCTCCTTCATAATCTCTCGACCATACTTACTGTTTATTAATCCTGCAGATAGAATTGCTCCCAACGGAGAGTTAGTCTTTAAGCGCCTAATTGTCGTATCATCAAGTTTTTTTTCCTTAGCTAAAGACCAAACTTGAGGAACCAGGTCTGGAGGTACTATTTTCTTTTTTTGCAAAGACCAAAAACGTTCTCCAATAATTGCCATCGCAATAACCGAACATATCATGATTGGCCACATTAACATACCGCCTTTTTGTATCAATTCAAACACTGTATTTAACCCGTAATTTAGCTATTGTGAATTAACCTGAAAAATTAGCTGCTCACGAATTCTAACGCAAGCACTTAATTCCGCATTCAACTGATTTTTCTCGGTTAAGGGAGATTCAATATATTATTTAGATTTGAGTATAAACTAGCTGTGAAACTTTACAATTTTACGCTAAATAAAGTTTTTTTTCCTTACCAACCCAAATTGCAGCAATGACTAATGCTACAAAACTACAAAGGGCAGCTATGGTATATACCCTTTGCGGGCCTAAGGGAATCCAAAAATAGCCACTGTATAAACTCCCCAACATCCCGCCCAAGCCAAAGCTCAAACTACTATATAGTGCCTGGCCTTTACCCTGGTGATGTGAATCAAAATAATGGTGTACCAGATGAATAGCCACAATATGAGAAGATCCAAATGTAGCTGCGTGGAGTAACTGGGCAAATATTAGTAACGGTAATTGCTGTACTTCCCAAGCAATTAATAGCCATCGCACAATACTCAAAAAAATACTAACGAGCAAAATATGCCTTAATGAGTACCTTTTCAATAATCGTCCCATAAAGATAAACAATACCACCTCAGCGGCAACACCAAGCGCCCAGAGCAATCCGGTTGTTAAAGAAGAGTAGTCCTGATGAGTTAAGTAAATTGAAAAAAACACATAGTATGGCCCATGTGCAAGCTGTAATAACATATAGACTACGAAAAATGCGATGACTTCTGGTTTTCGAATAATATCAAGCACGCCAACTGCGGCAGCCCCATGATGATTCATCTTAATTTCAGGCGTAATAACAGAAATCAACCAAATCATAGCCAACAATGCACAAATGATGAGTGGCAGGATCGCTATGTCTAATAAATCCAGCATTTTTCCTATAGCCAACACGGCTATAATAAACCCCATGGATCCCCACAACCGGATTCGGCTATAGCGATGTGAGTTCTCACGCAAATGAAACAGTGTTGTCGCTTCAAACTGCGGTAACGCAGCATTCCAAAAAAAACTAAAGCCAATGGTGATTATTGCAAACCAGACATACCCGGATTTAAATAAAAACCCGGCAAACAACAGCATCGCAAAAAAAGAACTAATCCGGATAATTCTCAGACTTTTACCCGTATGATCAGCAATCCACCCCCAAATATTTGGCGCAATTATTTTAGTAGCGACCATAAAAGCGGAAAGCTCTCCAATTTCTACCGAGCTGAACGATTCACTTTCTAAATAGAGCCCCCAAAAAGGTAAAAAAACACCCAAGGTAGAAAAATAAAAAAAATAGAACCCTGACAGGCGCCAATAAGGGAGCGATGGTTGCACTGGTTTACTTTAGCTTTAATAAACCAGAATCAACATTCTGATTTTGGGCTCTGTGGCGTAAAAAATGATCCATCAGCACAATGGCCATCATTGCCTCTGCAATCGGAGTTGCGCGAATACCCACACAAGGGTCGTGGCGACCTTCTGTGATAACTTCTACCGGATCGCCGTTAATATCAATGCTTTTCCCCGGAATACGTAGGCTGGATGTCGGTTTCAAAGCAATACGGGCGACTACCTCCTGACCACTGGAAATACCGCCTAAAATTCCACCCGCATGATTACTTAAATAACCCTCTGGGGTCATTTCATCACGAAACTCTGTTCCTTTACTCTCTACACAAGCAAAACCATCACCGATTTCAACACCCTTAACTGCATTAATGCTCATTAAAGCATGTGCTAATTCGGCATCCAGACGATCAAAAATGGGCTCACCTAAACCAGGGGGCACACCGGTTGCAACGACTACAATGGAAGCACCGATAGAATCACCTGATTTTCGCAAACGATCCATAAAAACCTCCATTTCTGAAACTTTTTCTGCATCAGGACAAAAAAATGGGTTAGTTTCTATGTGGCTCCAATCCACTTTGGAAATTTTAATAGGCCCTAATTGAGATAAATAGCCACGAATTTCGATACCGGCCTGTTCCTGCAAATATTTTTTTGCAATGGCTCCAGCGGCAACCCGCATAGCTGTTTCACGGGCTGATGAACGGCCACCGCCGCGATAATCCCGAAAGCCATATTTATACTGATAGACATAATCAGCATGTCCGGGACGAAATCGATCAGCAATTTTAGAATAGTCTTTTGATCGTTGATCAGTATTTTCAATTAACAAACCGATGGGTGTGCCGGTGGTTTTGCCTTCAAAAATACCGGAAAGTATTTTTACCTGGTCTGCTTCTCTGCGCTGGGTAGTATGGCGTGAAGTGCCGGGTTTTCTACGATCCAGATCTTTTTGGATGTCCTGCTCAGAAATAGCCAAACCAGGAGGGCATCCATCAATGGTGCCTCCCAAAGCCGGACCGTGACTTTCTCCAAAAGTCGTCACTGCAAATAATTTACCTATAGTATTTCCAGACATGATGTTTATAACGATTTGTAAAATAATTCATGATACTCGCTGACTTGTTCTGCTGTAAGCAAAAACACACCATCACCACCATGTTCAAACTCCAACCAATAAAAAGGTACATCAGGAAATTGTTTTTGCAATGTTTCGGCGCTACTACCTACTTCTACGACCAATACTCCTTGTTTTGATAAAAACCGCTCAGCCTGAATTAATATCTTAATAACTAAATCTAATCCAGATTCACCACCCTTAAAGCCCATTGCCGGTTCAGCATGAAATTCTTCAGGTAATGCCTGCCATTCATTAAAGCTCACATAGGGTGGATTACTGACAATCAAGTCATATTGCTTGCCAGGAAGGTTTGTAAACAAATCTGAATTCAGCAAACAGACTTGCTCGCTTAAACCATGGTTTTTAACATTGATTTCAGCCACTTTAAGAGCATTTTCTGAGATATCCACGGCATCAACTTTGGCGCCATGAAATGCATAAGCACATGCTATGGCGATACATCCACTACCCGTACACAAATCCAAAATAGAATGAGTATTCTCAGCATTAATCCAAGGTGAAAACTGGTCTTTAATAAGCTCAGCAATGGGGGATCGAGGTACTAAAACACGCTCATCAACGTAAAAACGTAACCCAGCAAAGATGGCTTCATGGGTTAAATAGGCAGAAGGGGTTTTTTCATTGATTCGGCGAATAAATAACCCCATAATTTTTTTCCGCTCTTGCTTGGTTAATTTGGCATCTAAATAGCTATCGGGCAACTCATAAGGCAATTTCAGTGTATGCAATACAATTGCAGCAGCGTCATCTATAGCGCTAGTAGTCCCATGACCAAAAAAAAGTCCAGCCTCAGAAAACTGACTTGCGCCCCAGCGAATATAATCTTTTATGGAAATTAGCGTATCCAGCGCTTCAGAAGATGGCTGCATAATTTATGGATGTAAAATGGAACAGGCAATAACAGCAAACTATGTATTTTAAACTAAACTTAAAATGTTTGAAGAAAAATCCTTGCAAGTAAACTAATGACAGATCCGGTTATCCAACCAAATACCACTGAAAAACGGGAATATAATCTAGCAAAAAATCAGTTATTTATGGATTGCTATCGTTATATGCAATCCGAAAAGCTGGCATTACCTACTATTCCTGATGTAGCCCAAAAAATCAGAAAAGCCATTAACGATAATAATGCAACCAGCAACTCAATCTCCCGCGTTGTTCAAACCGACCCCTCGATGACGGCTAGATTGATTAAAATAGCCAATAGTCCACTTTATCGTGGTCGGCGCAAAATTGAAAGCTGTCCAGAAGCTCTTACCAGACTTGGCTTAAAGACAGCGCAGGATATAGTTACTGCCTTTGCTATGAAAGCTGTTTTTGCCGCTAAATCATCAGTAATTAAGCGCCAGATGACCGAATTATGGACACATAGCAGTTACGTGGCCGCTATCAGCGCTGTCTTCGCCCATAAAACCCCAGGATTTGATCCAGATCGAGCTATGCTGGCAGGGTTAATTCATGACATCGGGATAGTCCCGATATTGACTCATGCTGATAAACACCCACAAATAATTTCTAACCCGAAGGACCTTGCTGAAACAATCAAACAATTACGTAGCGATATTGGCGTACAAATTATTCGTAAATGGGATTTGCCAAGAGACTTCGAAGATGTCGTTATTAATGCAGAAAACTGGTATCGGGATGCAAAACCAGAGCCTGATTACACAGATATTGTCATGATTGCTCAACTACACAGTTATATTGGCAAAGTTGACATAAAAAAAATGCCAAAAATGGATCAACTACCGGCATATAAAAAATTGCTGGCAGGTACGCTTGACATGGATGCCAGTATTGATATCCTTGATCTGGCGAAAGATGAGATTGAGCAAATTCAACAAATGCTGAGCTAAAATGGACTTTCCACTTCCAGTTAAAGCATTGAGTTTACTCGTTTCAGCTGGAAAACCTGCCAAAGACTCCATACCGCTAAAAATTGGGCAGAAAATTGAGGCCAAAGTTCTACAGGTTTCGCTTGAAAGCAATATTATCAAGCTGCAACTGGGTAAAACTGCTGTCGAAGTACAACCCCAGCCACCGCTGCTCTCCAATCAAGATTCGGCTGATAGCCAAACTTCCTTTACGTTAGGACAAACGCTTAAATTACAAGTAGCAAAACTGATTCCCACCCCTGAATTGACAATTGAAAAAACTGCCACCCCTGCCAAACGGATAAGTCAGAGCGAAACAGTCTCACCAAAACATCAGCCAGATGAACTTGGCAATAAAGTTGAAACAAAGCCCATTACTCTAAAACTACTAACGAACCAAAATGTTCCCACAAAAGCAATTGCCAATAAACTCCCTACATTACAAGTAGGACAACAAATTCCAGCCAAAGTAATTTCGATCAATAACAAACAAATACAACTTCAGTTACTTCCAGAGCCAAAAGTAACCAATACCTCTCAACAACATGCATCCAAATCTGCACCCATCATTTCGATTGACTTGCAAAAAGGCGATCAACTAAAGCCTTCTCTCAGCAAAGTCGTTATCTCTAAACCACAAATTATGACAGGGCAAACTGTTAATCTGGAAGTCATCAAAGCCGGTACAGGTCCACAGTTTAAAATTCTGGAAAATAAACCTTTGTCTATCCCTATACCAGAAAAAATAATTTCCGAAACCATTAAACAAATGCTCCCCATTCAACAAACCCCAGAAGCATTTGTGAATAGACTCATCCTCAATTTACCCACATTAAGCAAAAATACTAATCTGCCTGAAACCTTGCAACGCCTGGCCCAGCAAATTTTGCAAAACCTACCTTCTAAAAGCCACCTCGCCCAACCCCAGAGGATCAAACAAAGCATCAATAATTCAGGGCTTTTTTTGGAAAGTAAATTGGCGCAAACTGAAACCCCAAAGCTTCATACCCAAACTGATTTTAAAGCAAATATACTAAAGTTTTTGCAAGAATTAAAACAACTTCCTCCTCGGGCTCCACAAACTGAAATAAACACTCTGGAACGGGAAACAAATATCCTTAAGCAGTTGCAGAATAGTGGCGAAAGCTCAGTTGCAAAACTAGTTCTTGATCAATTAAATTCCTTGCCTAAAGAAGACAGCCCCAAACAAATATGGCATTTGGAAATACCTTATGTTGATCAGAAAAATTCACAAACCCTGTCATTGCAAATTGAAAAAGACAAAGAAAATCACGCTGAGAATGGAAAAGAAAAGTGGTCAGTCAATATTACTTTAAACCCACCAAATCTAGGGAAGCTACACTGCAAAATTTCATGTTCCGACCAAATCGTTAACACTCACTTCTGGAGCGACTTAACGAAAACAACAGATCTAATCAACCGTAATTTAAACTATTTAAAATCCCAACTTGAAGCATCTGGCCTAAAAACAGGTCTAATGGAATCATATCAAGATACGCCTACATTAAACCCAACCAGAAACTTTTCTATTAGCAATTTAATAGATGAACAAATTTGATCTAGCTAGAATAATAGGTTGCGAAATTAATAAAAATATCTGATACTTTATTTAGGGTATCTCCATTAATTCTGGCTGATCAGATATGCGTTTAAAATATTTGAGAACAAGGCGAAGATCACAGTTAATAGCCGGCTATTAACAAGATTTTCAACGCAGTTATCGAATATTTTAAGCGTGTAGATGCAGTCATGAATTAATAGAGGTGTCCTTTATTAGCCCGAAGCAGTTTTGGAAAACATCCTGGCTTAACACGATTTTGTATACAAAATATATCTAGCTTGCAAATTTACTTATTGGAGAAATAATCATTATGAAAAAAATAATCATTTTGGGACTGGGCGTTGTAGGAATCGCATTAAATTCTGCCATTTTGTTAGCAGACAGCGATGCTCACAAATATCCAGCCACAGACTTTCAACCCAAGGTTATTTTTATTGATAAAGATGCGGCAATAGCATCACCAAAAAAAGTTGAATTTGACCCTAAATTTCCTGCGGCTAACTTCCAGCCAAAAGTGCTGTACTCAGATAAAAATACAACTGACTCTAACAAGTAATCAGCGCGAATTATCCAAGATAAGTAGTAACACCTAGAGTAAAAAAATAATACGTTTAATCTAGCCAGCCGGCCAAATCCTTATCATCTTTGTTAGGCTTATGTTCGTCTGGATCAGAATAACCGAGGTCATCAGTTTCTATTTCACCAAACGGAGCGCTCCAATCCTCGGGTGCTTCTATAAAATCAAAGGTTGAGTTATACCAACTATCATGGTCATATTCACTGATATCACCGTCGATGTATTGTACTTCGATGTTATCACCATCATCTTCAATAGCTACAACGATGAATTTTAAGTCATTTTCCAGGTCTTTATACCAACGTCCAATGACTGGGTCTGTAATAGTTGTCATGATCGGCTCCATAAATAACAGGAAGTTTATCTATTTATAGTCGAAATTCACCCCTCGTGGCAAGAAATATTAATGAATACTTTTTAAGTTATGATAATACCCAGCATGATATGCATTTTATAAAACATTAGTTTTTGCGAAGTCTCAGGTTTTAAGTCACAGATATATACTTCCAACTCTGGTATTTAGAATATTCATTTGGCTGAGAGTTTTCCATTGAATAGGCACTTAGCTAGATATATAACTGTCTTTATAATGTGACTTGAGTTATCGGAAAAGTA
Source organism: Methylococcaceae bacterium (assembly GCA_030618325.1). Taxonomy (GTDB): domain Bacteria; phylum Pseudomonadota; class Gammaproteobacteria; order Methylococcales; family Methylomonadaceae; genus JALSJK01. The sequence goes on from JAUXDP010000015.1 coordinate 12,097, forward strand.
GGTCGCTAGAAAAACAGTAGTGAAGTACAAGTAAGACGGGCGTATTGAAAAATTAGCTGGATTCCGCCCGTCTTCAAAGATACATGGTCGATGTATTAACCAGTATAAAAATGAAGAATACGAGCGAACAGCAAATAAAAATATATTTGGCGGGGGCTTTTTTTTACAAAAGCTCTTCTATTGTGGCGGCAGCGCGTTTAACATCCAAGAAGATCAAACCCAATTTTGCATTAGATTTAGCTAACACTGTTAATACTGCTTCGGCTCCAGCATGGGTCATTAACACATAACCGGCATCACCTTTAATTAGAACCTGTTCTAATGTGCCGCGCTCAAGTTCCAATGACGTTCTATCACCAAGTGAAAGCATTGCTGCACTCATTGCGCCTACACGATCCTCGTCAAAACCTGCAGGTAAAGCGGAAGCCATCATTAATCCATCCGTTGAAATGACGCCAGAAGCTTCAATATCAGCAGATGTTCCATTTAATTCGATTAACACAGATTTCAACATATCAGCGCGCATATCTTTCCCCTTACTTAAATTATTGATTTGTTGTTTTGTCGAGTTATGAAAGTCGACATTATTAAAGCAAAATCCCTAAATTTTGAGTTGAATACTTCAAAAACTTAAGGAATCGCAGGTTTGAGTATTCTATTAAAATACCGGAGAGATTATACAGTATATCTTTTGGGCCTATCAAAAATTTATATTAAAAACCTGAGTTTAGTTTACTTCTTTATTCTAAATTTTAGAGGCACAGAAATTACTTATTTTATACTGACTGGAAATGGATGCCATTTTCATACGAATTTAGGGAAGTTAAAATCTTATCGATAGCCAGGTATAAAAGTTGCCAACTCGAATCTCTGCTAAAGGGAATTACTGAGTTTTGCAAAATCATTCAAGGAGATTGCCTCGGCTCTCAAACTAGAATCAATGGACAGAGCTTCAATTTTCTCTTCTGAAATTAGTGGTTTCAAAGATTTTCTCAATGTTTTTCGGCGTTGTGAAAAAGCCTGAGTAACAATTTTATTAAGATTAATTATTGATTTTACCTTAACTGGCGGCTGGCTATGAGGAACTAACCTGACCACTGCGGATAAAACTTTTGGGGATGGAGTAAAACTTCCTGGATCAACTTCAAATAAGGACTCCGCAGAACAATAAAACTGACTCATTACACTTAATCTTCCGTATTTTTTACTTCCCGGATCGGCACAAACTCTTTCTACCAACTCTTTTTGTAGCATGAAATGCATATCCTGGATACAACTAAAATTTTCAAATAGGTGAAATAGTAAAGGCGTTGAAATATTGTAGGGTAGATTACCTATTATCCGAATTTTCTCATTTTTTTGGGGGAGGCTAGAAAAATCAAACTTCAATGCATCGGCACTAATGATTTGTAAATTTTCCGCAGCTTCGAATTTCTGTTTTAACAATGCAATCAAATCCCTGTCGATTTCAATAATATCGAGTTGTACGCCTGACAATAATATTAATTTAGTTAGTGCTCCTTTTCCTGGTCCAATTTCTACAATATGATCATCAGGCTCGATCTGTATATTGGCTACTATATTTTCAATAACATTATGATCATGAAGAAAATTTTGGCCAAATCGCTTACGGGCTTTGTGATATTTTTCCTTACTCATTTTTGTTATTTGCCATTTCTTGAGCTATCTTGATTGCAATCTCCAAGCTACCAATATCTCCTTTGCCTGTTCCAGCTAATTCCAGAGCCGTTCCATGATCAACAGAAGTACGTATAATCGGTAAACCAAGTGTGATATTTGCGGCCTGACCAAATCCAACATATTTAAGAACCGGTAATCCTTGGTCATGGTACATAGCCAGCACTGCATCAGCCGACTGTAGATATTTTGGTGTAAAAAGAGTATCTGCAGGAAGAGGCCCCTGAAGGTTAAAGCCTTGTTTTCTCATGTTTTCTAACACAGGTTCAATAACTTCAATTTCCTCCCTTCCAAGATGACCTCCCTCTCCTGCATGTGGATTCAGTCCACAAACCAGTATATGTGGGTTTTTAATACCAAAATAACTGTATAGTCCCTGATGTAAAATTCGGATAACCCTTTTCAATCGACTATGGGTAATAGCGGAGCTGACTTCTGACAATGGTAAATGGGTAGTCACTAAAGCCACGCGTAAACCGAGGGTTGCAAGCATCATAACAGGATGAGCGCCAGTAATATTGGCAATAAATTCAGTATGTCCGTTAAACTCAAAACCAGCATTATTAATGACACCCTTATGAACGGGGCCTGTTACCATGGCATCAAATAGTCCATCTATGCAGCCCTTCGTTGCTCGGGCTATTGTTTTTAAGACATAATTACTATTTACTTGATTCAGCACCCCTGCTTTACTTGGTGTTGCCATTTCTACTGGTAAAATACTACAAACGCCTTTATTCTGAACTCTGGCAGGTTTATTTGGATCAAATTGAGTCATTGTTAAAGGCACAGATAATTGCTTTGCTCGTTGCTTAAGCAATTTTGGACTTGCTATTAGTATCAGTTCAACAGTTTGTTGTTTTTGTAGTAATTGCAAACACAAGTCCGGCCCTATACCAGAAGGTTCGCCAGGTGTGAGGACAATTCTTTGAATATTTTTAGATTCTGTCATTTTTGAAGGAACATACTATTCTTAAACCAAGAACAATCAGTTTAATACCGCTACTATCGCAAAATATTGTTTTTCACAGTACTTTACTTATTGTATGAATTTACCGCTAAGTTATACAGGCGCTTTTCGGAAGTGCTATGGAATCAAGAGTATGTGCTAAAATTCGTAAGTAAATGATTATTTCAGGTCAGATTTTATACTAATTATCTTGCCTTTTAATACTATACTTAACTTTTGTAATCTAGTTTTAAATAAATGCCATCTCATTTTCAAATGATCTCCCTACCGCAAAGACTGATTTCGTGTGCCAAGTTCGCTTGAAGATGGCGTTGGGGCCAGAGAAATTCTTGATCCGAATCTTAGTCAAATATTAATCCTATCTTTCTATATTAATTAAAGGTAGTAGCTAAAAAATTTAAAAACTTGGATGAAGTATTCGCTGATTTTTTAAAAACAGGTATTTTCATGATCCAAAACGTATTAGGAACAATTGAATGAATAATGGAAGCTTCGTTGCTAGACTGGGAGAGTTTGTTACGCGCCATCCCTGGTGGGTTATTTGCTTTACGCTAGTTTTAGTGGTTTCTGCTGGAGCAGGATTGCAACATATAGAACTTAACAATAATTACAGGATTTTTTTTAGTAAAGACAATCCACAATTATTGGCGTTTGATGCCATACAAAACACTTACAGTAAAAGCGACAATTTAATGTTTGTTGTTGAACCTGTAAATGGCAATATTTTTACTAAAGAAAATTTACAAGCCATTACCGAATTGACTGAGACGGCGTGGCAATTGCCCTATTCCAGCCGCGTGGATTCAATCACCAATTTTCAGCACACTATTGCTGAGGAAGATGATCTTATTGTCAATGATCTGGTTTTGGAGCCCGAATCTTTGACCGAAGCACAACTGCAAAATATAAAACAGATAGCACTACACGAGCCTATACTTTACAACAGGCTGATTTCGACAACCGGCCATGTTGCTGGGGTAAATGTCACAACACAATTACCCGGCAAAAACCCGATGGAGGCATTGGAAATAGCTAAGGTTGCTCGAAAAATGGCTGCAGATTTCACCCATGCCCACCCAGATATTAAATTACATTTAACAGGTTTGGTCATGTTAAATAATGCATTTGGCGAAGCAGCGATCAATGACAACAAGACTTTGGTTCCATTAATGTTTGCCATAGTATTTCTGGTGCTGTTTTTATGTCTGCGTTCACTTACTGCAACATTCAGTGTTCTTCTAATCACTTTTTTTTCTATTATTTTTGCGATTGGCCTCGCAGTCTGGCTCGGAATAAAACTGACACCCACATCGGCAACTGCACCGACGATCATATTGACCATGGCGGTTGCGGATTGCGTTCACTACCTCGTTACCACACTACATAATATTCGCCTAGGTCATGAAAAAAAACAGGCTCTCATAGAAAGCTTGAGAACCAACCTCCAACCTATTTTTTTAACTAGTGCGACAACAGCTATTGGTTTCCTGAGCATGAATTTTAGCGATGCGCCGCCCTTCAGGGATCTAGGTAATATCGTAGCAATCGGTGTTTCAATTGCTTTTATTTTTACCATTACTTTTTTGCCTGCTTTAATGACTGTTCTACCCATTAAAACCAGTATCAAAGAAGAGCCTAGCAATTCAGCCATGAAAATCTTTGCAGAATTTGTTATTCGCTGGCGAAAATTCCTGCTCTTTGGCAATGTATTGCTCGCTGCTTTCTTAATAAGCATGGTACCGCAGAATGAACTAAACGATGAGTTTGCTAAATATTTTGATGAGTCTTTTGAATTCCGACGAGCTACTGACTTTTTAAATGCCAACATGGGGGGGATTTACACGATAGAGATTGCCTTTAAAACAGCGGGAGAAGGTGAAATCAGTGATCCTGCTTTTTTACAAGGGGTCAATGTCTTCAAAGAATGGCTGTTATTACAACCTGAAGTTACCCACGTCAATACCATCTCTGACACATTCAAAAGACTAAACAAGAATATGCACGGTGATGCTCCAGATGAATATCGTTTGCCAGAAGAAAGAAATCTTGCAGCACAATATTTATTATTGTACGAAATGTCATTGCCGTATGGACTGGATCTTAATGATCAAATCAATCTGGACAAATCCGGCATCCGCATTATTGCAACCATGAAAGATCGTAGCACCCAGCAAATGCTCGATATTGAAAGTCGAATCAAAATCTGGTTGCAAGGAAACATGAATGAATACAAACCCATTCTAGCAAGCCCAACACTGATGTTTGCTTATATAGGAAAACGAAATATTGTTCGCATGCTAATAGGCTCAGTCGCAGCTTTAGCATTAATATCACTTTTATTAATGATTGCTTTTAAATCAATCAGACTGGGGTTGATAAGCTTGATTCCTAACCTGATCCCAGCAGCCATGGCCTTCGGAATATGGGCTATAATAGATGGAACGGTTGGGCTTGCTTTATCTGTTGTTACGGGATTAACGCTGGGTATAGTCGTTGATGATACTGTCCATTTTATTAGCAAATATCGCCGCGCAAGAATCGAACAAAACTACAGCCCAGAAGATGCGGTCAGATATGCCTTTTCCACTGTAGGTATTGCCCTCTGGGTAACTTCAGCAGTTTTAGTTTGTGGCTTTTCAGTTTTGGCCACATCTCATTTCACCATGAACTATGGCATGGGCTTACTGACTGCAATAACCATTGCTACCGCTTTGTTTCTGGACTTTTTATTTTTACCCCCTCTACTCATGAGCCTGGAGAAAAAATGAGCAAATTAAATTCGATCACTATTTTCATCTTAATGTTACTAATCAACAACTTGTCATGGGCAGGTGAAGATGAGAATCAAGGTGGTTTCTTTCAATCTATTTTTGGGTCAGATACTCAGCAACAAGAAGACGTTATTGAACCAAATCCAGTGACAAATGATTCTTCGAAAAGTGACAAAACACCATTATCAGTCAGTAACGAACTTCAAAAAAACACCAACCCAGATAATACAGATGAAAACAGCGTAATTACTGAAAAGACCATTCATTCACCAGAAAAACAACTGCCAAAGCAAGTTATTGATAGCGGTCAAACTAAATCCGAACCTGCTGAAATTAACTACAAAGATTCTAAAGAAAAAGCACTGGCTATCATTATGGAGGTTGATCGGCGTGATACCGGCTGGCTAGACTCTCAGGCCAAGTTAAAAATGATTTTGAGAAATCGTCAAGGTAATGAGCATACCCGGCATTTAAAAATGAAAATAATGGAAGTCCAGGATGATGGCGATAAAAGTCTTAGTATTTTTAACAGTCCAAAAGATATCAAGGGAACTGCATTTTTAAGCTTTACGCATGCCCTTGATCCTGATGAACAATGGCTTTATTTACCCGCTGTAAAAAGAGTCAAACGAATTTCATCAAGAAACAAATCTGGGCCATATTTGGGTAGCGAGTTCGCTTTCGAAGATTTATCCTCTTTTGAAGTAAAAAAATATAAATACAACTATCTACGTGATGAGGTTGTGGCAGGAATAGATTGTTTTGTTATTGAGGCAACCCCACAATACAAACACTCAGGTTATACACGAACTACACTTTGGATTGATAAAAAACGTTATATCGTGTTAAAAATCGACTATTATGACCGTAAAAATAGCTTATTGAAAACACAGACTTTTCATGGGTATAATCAATATCTAATGCAATACTGGCGACCTGATGAAATGCGTATGGTTAACCATAACAACGGGAAAAGCACCACATTGCTTTGGGAAAATTATCAATTTCGTAAAGGTCTTACAAAAAGAGCCTTTGACAGGAATGCATTGAAACGGGCACGATAAATTGAACAAAATAATAATAAACCTATTTGTCCTGGTTTTATTCCCAGTCCAAATAACCTATGCATGGGAGTTTTCCGGGTATGTTGGCGTAGAAAACTTAACCTTTACACAAAACCCCATAGATAATCGACAGCATAATAATTATGTTTCAGGCGTTATCGAGCCGGAAATCTATCATGAATGGGATGATGGTAACCAAAGCTTTGCTTTCGTGCCCTATTTTCGTTATTCTCAACACGACAGCAGGCGTACCCATTTCGATATTCGAGAATTGACTTGGATGAAAGTCGCCGAAACCTGGGAACTTCGGGTGGGTATCCGCAAACTCTTTTGGGGAGTAACCGAATCCCAGCATTTGATCAATATCATTAACCAAACTGACTTGGTTGAAAATACAGATACTGAAGACAAGCTAGGCCAGCCTATGATAAATCTGGCATTAATCAACGATTGGGGTACTCTTGATCTATTTTTGCTAACCGGATTCAGAGAACGTACTTTTCCTGGAGTTGAGGGTCGTTTACGCGCTTTACCCATAGACATTGATAATGCTCGGTTTGAAAAAAGAGGAATTGAAAGGCATATGGCATATGCTTTTCGCTGGTCGCAAATTATTGGTGATTTAGATCTGGGATTTTCCCATTTTTACGGCACTAATCGTGACCCCCTATTTCAGGTTGAATCAGACAAATTCGGCAACCTGCGCGTAATTCCCTATTATGAAATGATTAACCAAACCGGCCTGGATCTTCAATTAACTAAAGGTGGTTGGTTGTGGAAGCTAGAAGCTATTTTTCGCTCCAGTAAAACCGACAACTATTTTGCTTCAACCGCAGGCTTTGAATACACTTTTTTTGATGTATATGAAACTGGGCTGGATATTGGTATTCTTGGTGAATATTTATATGACAGTCGAGGACAAAATTTCCAGACATTATTTGAAGATGATTTTCTGGTCGCTGTTCGATTTGCCTTAAACGATGTACAAAGTACCGAACTCTTAGCGGGTATTATTTTTGACCGTACCAGTAGTGCCAAATTTTATAACATCGAAGCCAGCCGACGTTTTGGTGATAGTTTTAAACTAGACCTGGAAGCACGATTTTTCAGCGGCATACCCAAAACTGATCCCGCCTACTTGCTTAGGGATGATGACCATGTCAGACTCGAATTGAGTTATCATTTTTAATAATTACTACTTTACCCTCTTCAAAAATGAAAATATGGGTGGATGCTGATGCGTGTCCAGTAGTTATTAAGGAGATATTATTTAAAGCAGCAAAGCGGACTGGTGTTCAATTAACGCTTGTTGCCAACCACTCTATCCGCATTCCCACATTGAGTAATATCAAGTTTATTCAAGTCACAAAAGGGTTTGATGTTGCTGATAACGAGATAGTTCAAAAAGTGAGTAAGAGTGATCTTGTTATTACGGGAGATATTCCCTTGGCCGCAGAGGTCATTGAAAAAGGAGCTTTCGCCCTTAACCCTCGTGGTGAACTATATTCTGCAGACAATATCAAAGCCATCTTAACGATGAGAGATTTTATGGATACATTGAGATCTAGCGGTGTAGATACTACAGGCGGGCCATCAGCATTAAGCCAAGCTGATCGGCAATCTTTTGCCAACCATCTGGATAGATTATTATCTCAATATGCAAGCAATTGATAATCGCTGTTTTCGTGCCGCAAGTGGAAAGTGCGTAGGTTGGATGAGATTTTTGAGTATAGCGAAAAAACGAAATCCGACATAGCAAATGTCGGATTTCGTTATCCCGCTTCGCTTGATAAGCTCAGTCAACCTACACTGCAATTATTTTTTGCAGTAATGATTTCTTGACTTAACAACAGTGCCCACTCTGACTGTATTATTTACCTCTCATTGAGAATCGACGACGAGTTAACGAAGAACTTATCAAACCAATAATAACCAATACCCAGGCCGAAGGCTCAGGAACGGGTTGATTGAGGGTTTGATTGAACGTACTCAAGCTAGCACTGTCTCCCTCATTAACAGCCCACACTAATATATTTTTCTCTATATAAACCTCATCATGCTCTGCAAATAAACTGCTAGCCAATGGGTCATCAGTTAACGCTCCTGCCAATTGAGAATGCTCAACATCCATAGAGGCCAGTAATGTGCCTCCAAATGCATCATAAATATCTTCTTTGATAAACACCCCAAGATCCTCAGAACCATCACCTGTAAAGGATAATAAAACATCACCCAAACCCAAGGAAATATCAGCTATCGACTCAGTAGTAGAGCTTGCCCAGAATCCCACGGTTAAGTCACTGAAAGCGAAAACACCATCACCCGTAACATTCATTTCCCCATTAAGATTAAAACCCAACCCTGTATTTGAACCGGAACTATTGATATCAATATTATTGTAGTCGGGTACATCACCTGTACTGGAATCTTGAAACACTACACTCCATCTATCAAATAACACATCATTAGACGAAATGCTGCCCCCGCCTATCAAGTCGTTTAATGAGGCTGCGTGTGCTGCCCCTGTCACTACAAAAGCTAACAGTATGGCATTTATAAATTTAAACATTTTCATATTTTATTCCTTATTTAACATGGAGTAACCCTCCTCGAAGAGAGGCACCCCCAGCAATCAACATTGGGGGCGGTATCGTCCTGCTTTATTGGGTTGCACATCTCGGCAAAGTACACAGAGGGATGCAGGCCTTAACATCGGCTGGGTTGATCGTACCATCACCATTAATATCAAATTTGACATCAAAGGTTCCGCGTGCACGGCTGATCGCTTTCAGGTCGAGCTTATCTATGTCACTGTCACCATCGATATCGCAAGCTACGTCACATTGAGGAGTGCCGAACTCAATCTGGTCGGTGGCGAATGCTGGTGGTTCTATATTCGAAGCCGAAGTTGCGAACACCGTAATGGTATTGTTGCCATTCACCACGCTGACTGGCTCCGTATAGGTAGGGTCGTCGCCACAATCGCTTGAGCAGATATCAATCTCTGGGCCGCCGTTCACAGTGTAATAGATGCGGCTTACAATAATATTGCCTGCAGTATTTACCGTACCGTTGATATCAATCTGCCCACTGGCTGGGGCACACTGTGGCAGCTTATCGACTGATACGGCAATCTTTCCCACGCCACGACGCTGACCACAACCCAGCTTATCCACTGTAGTTTTAACGAATTGAGTAGTACTGGGAGGATTGCCCGTCTGAACTGTGGGAGTAATGATGTAAGTACCCTCTGGTAAGGTCAGCGACACCTGGCCGGCAGAAGCCTCATTACTTGCATTTTTTGGTGTACCAAAGAAATCGCCATCTACCCAGTAGTCGGCATTTTGGTTAAGAAAATTGGATCCGGTGAATTGCCCTGTTACCTTGGCTTCAGGGTTATAAAAATTGCTACCATCGCTGGTACTGAAGTTCATTGTTACTTCACCAAAGCAATACTTGAAATCTTGCCGTTGCCTTACTCCTGGCCCCATAGAGAAAGTGGGTGCAAGATTATCAGTAATGGTCAACAAGCTACGCTGTGGATTAGGAAAACCGTTTGGATTATCTGGACCGGAAGGATCGGCTAGGGTCTGGATCACCAGTTGTAATCGTTGGGCTTGCCAGGGTCCATCAGCATCATTAGGATTAGCAACTATCAACTCATAGTTAGAATCGAACTCACCCAGGACAGGATCGAAAGTGCTCATGCCAGTCGCTGCATCATGAGGCCAGGCGGTTTGGCTACAGCCAAATCCAGTCGACCTGATAAAGCCGCTACAACTGGAATTTGTCAAAATTCTCCGTGATCTTCTTCCATTATCAGCCAGAGCCAGCGCTCCAATGAAAGACCCTGAATTACCTAAACCAATGAATGGGTTATCTGGTATGAGATCGCCGTTTGTGTCCTGGTCTGCGTTGAAAACTAGGTAGTTCCCGTCTATAAATTATAACGCATTGAATAATATGAAAAAACCTGGCTATTAGGCGAGAAAAATCCGGCGTAGTTTGGTATAATTATGATCTAAGCCATTG
>JAUXDP010000292.1 GCA_030618325.1 Methylococcaceae bacterium
GGGGTTAGCGCAAAACGGAAAAAGGTCAATTCATAACCATAATCATTCTGGTCTTGATCCAGAAGATTGCCGGTAAAATACCACCATTCGACCCGGTATTCAGGATGAGGGCCATGATCCTCTGGGAAAACAAATTTTCTTGGCGCGAGCACACGAGCGAACTTTGCCACATCCTCCGAAGATAACACTTCATTCATCAAATTCTGCGGCTCTATTTGTTTCACTGGTGAGGTTTGAAATAAACACACCAAACCAAACAATGCTCCCATCAACACAACTAGAATAACTAACCCAATTCTCCACCTAGATTTAAACATTACTCAGTCCGTAACGCTTCAGCAGGACTTGTTTTAACCATTTTAATAGCAGGAATAACTCCTGCTAATAAAGCCGAAGTCAGAGCTAATCCCAGGCCCTGAAATAACACCCAAGGTTCTAAATGAAAAACCATCGTCCAACCAAACGACCGTTGATAAACCACAAACAGTAATATCGCCGCGACTGCCAGTCCGGAAGGAATAGCAAGTATGCCTGCGACCAGGCCCATCAAACCGGTTTCTGTGAGTATTAAAGAACTCAGTTGCCGCGGCGTAACGCCAATCGCCCGCAATATACCAAACAGTCGAATTCGCTCAAATTGCAATGCCATCAAGGCGCCAAAGACACCCACACAAGCAATACCAACCGCTAACCAGCGTAGCGTTTGGGTAATCACAAAAGTTTGTTCAAACAGTTTCATCGATTCCTTAAAAATAGCTCGATTGGAACGCACCTGTAACACTTGATTCGAATAACCCAAATTAGCAATCTTCTCTTGCAGTTTCGGCAAATTAACACCCCGCTTGGCATACACACCTATCCCTGTAAAACCGGCATTTCCCCAATACTTAAGATAAGTTTTGCGGCTCATCGCCAGATGCCCTTGATCGCCTGAATAATCCTTATAAATGCCAACAATAGTAAAATATTGTAAGCCTTTATTAGTTCGCAAACCTAGCTGATCGTCACGGCCAAGATCATGGTGATAAGCATATGGCTCAGTAATAAAGATGGCTTGTGCTTGTTCAAAATCATGCCAAAGTTTTTCATCGGGAGGGCGCTTAAAAATAAATCCAGTTTTTGAACGGTCATTGAGTTCAAAAACGGAAAGCTTGACTCTCTTCTGTTTAGATAGAACATGGGTATGTAAAACATTACTGGTCATTGCCACTTCTTCGAGGCTTTTGATTTTTCCTGCCAATTGCTGATCGCTTTCGGTTTTGTAGGATGAACTAATATCGCCAGGCAAAGAAACATAGAGATCTGCACGCATACTGACCATTAACCACTCGGTAACGGTTTGCCGGAAACTGTTGATCATCAGCTCCATCCCGACCGTCGCCGCAATAGCAACCATTAAAGCCGCGATAGCAACCCCAGTTCGACTAATTTCGGCACTAACCATGGTCATCGGCAATTGCCCCAAAATACTGGAAAATTGACTAAATAAAAGCTTTAAACCCTTCATAAACAGCAAGGTAATTGCCGGAGTCAACAAAGCAAAGCCAAACAATAGAAAAAACACACTGGCAATGCCTAAGGAGATACTTTTGCCAGAAAAAAAAGCCAACAGCAAACCAACTGCAAAAAAAATCAGGCTGAAAAACCCAGCAATAACCACCATTTTTCGCGCTCCGGTTTCCAGTTGAGAACGCTTCATAACTGAAACGGGCGATAAATGTGTCGCCTCCCAAGCGGGCAGTGCTATCGCAAGCAGGGTAGCCAAAAAGCCCAGTATTGTGGCTTTAAGCAAAATGTCCCAGCTCACAGACAGCGAGGAAACCTGACTCTGGAAATAAAAAGAACTGATAGTTCCGGAAACCAGATCAACCAGCCCATAACCAATAACTACCCCCAGTGCAATTCCAATTAATGTACCCACGGTCGCCAGGCCTAGTGCTTCCAAAATGATCAGCCGAAAAACCTGCCGACGTGTCACGCCAAGGGCTCGTAAACTACCAAACAATTCCCGCCGTTGTACGACTAGAAAAGTCATGGTGTTATATATCAGGAACACCCCGATTAACACGGAAAGTAAGCCAAGTGCATTTAGATTAATCGCAAACGCTCTACTCATTTCCCTGGCAGAAATAATTTCCTGTTCTGACGAAACCAGTTGTGTATCACTCGGCAAAGCCGATTTAATACGGTCTAATACGGCCGTATTATCGGCATCTAGATCCAGTTTGATATCGATGCGACTTAACCTGCCTATCATCCCCAATAACTCTTGAGCGCTCGCAATATCAACGATTAACAGATTCTCTGGCATCATCGGGCTATTATTCCCCCCGGAATCAAGAATACCCAAAATGCGTAGCTGTTGCTCACCCTTGACCGTCTGCACCTTTAAGCTATCATCCACTCGCAAATTAAACCTGCTGGCCAGTTTTGGGCTGATTAACGTGGTGTTCGGTTCAGTCAATAGTCGAAACAAGGAAAACTTTATACGCTCACTTTGCTGATGGGATGGTTGCCATAAAGTATCAAACGTGGATTCAATAAAAGTATCAATGCCGAGCAAAATAAATCGCTGCTGGGGGGGGTTCGTTAGGGCAACCTGGCCTTTAATGACCGGTGAAAGATTGCTTATTCCGAGTTCCACACGAAGTTTTGTATATAACTGTTCATCAAAGCCACCTGCACCGGCTATAATTTGATGACTGGCATGGCCGCTTACCACTCTGGTTGCCTGCTCAAAAACCCGCAACGAACTTGTGGTCGCCAAATCAATAGCAATGACCACAGCAACACCCAGCGTAATGCCCAACAACGCCAGCAACAACTGCCAGGGGTGCTGCCATAAAAAATTGCGGCTGGCGCGATTAAGAATGGCTGTCATCGGTGATCGTCACTATCCCTTTATCTTTAATCGTCACTATCCGGTCTGCCTTACCTATGACTTCTCGGCTATGCGTTGCCATAATCAAAGTTTTACCGCGTTGACTGGCCAGATTATCCAATAAAGCCAGTACTTGTTGACCGGTTTCCAGATCAAGATTTCCGGTTGGCTCATCAGCCAGAATCAAGGCCGGATCATGGACTAAAGAACGCACAATAGCAATGCGCTGTTGCTCTCCGCCAGACAATCGATCAGGATAGCTCTGTAAGCGATTGCCCAACCCTAACGAATCCAGCAATTCAGCAACCCGCTGCCGCCCTTCAATGCCATCCCGTTTAATAAGTTCCAGCGGCAGCAATAGATTTTCTTCGACAGTCAAGGTTGGGATCAAATTATAAGACTGAAAAACAAAGCCAATATTTCGGCGCCTGAAAAGAGTACGATCATGCTCTGACAGCGTTGTTAAATCGACCCCATTGACCAATAATTCGCCGCTGGCAGGCAAATCAATGCCGCTAATTAAATTCAACATCGTCGATTTCCCAGAACCACTGCGGCCCAGCAACACAATAAACTCACCTTGCTCCACCGTAAAATTTAGATCGGCAAAAATCTCATGCTCATTGCCTGATTCCTGGTAACTTTGATAAAGATGGCGAATGTCTACAGCAGCTTTAGTCATTAAAATTAAACAGAGTGATTATAGATAAAATTTTCAACCAAAATCTTACAAAGCATTACAAAAAAATCCAATTACTGCTAAATTACCATAAATAAACCTCATTCATAGCAGCTTCTTAGAGTA
>JAUXDP010000171.1 GCA_030618325.1 Methylococcaceae bacterium
ATTTTTCTAGGATTAAGCAACGCTATCAATATTCGTATTAATCATATCAAGCTCTGTAAAATTATCATTCCCTTCTGGCTTATAAATTCGCACAGCAGTCGGATAAGCGAATTCAAGATTGTTTTGTTTTAAAATATCAGCAATTTTAAACAAAACATCTTCTTTGACTTCCAGCCACATGCTCCAGTCAACTGATCTGGAAAAGCAGTAGATTAATATATCGATGGAAAAGTCATTAAAACGGTCCATATAGACGAGTTGAGTTGACTTGATGCCTTGTGTATCTGCACGCGAGGTAAACCGAAATTGCTTACGTTTGTCACCGAATTGTTCTTTGGGATTGGCAATTTCAGTATGACCTTTAAGCATGGCTCTGATATCCTCAATAGCCTGGCGTATATCAGCCATATTGCTTTCATAAGTGACGCCAACACGCATTTTAATTCGCCGCCCTATTGCTCGCCGGTTCCAGTTTCTGACACTGGAAACAGAAATTACTGAATTGGGAATAGTAATCAGGGCATTATCAAAGGTTCTGATGGTGGTGCTACGAAGACCAATTTGGACCGCTGTACCTTCAACTTCACCTATTTTCACCCAGTCACCCAGGCTAAAAACATTGTCTACTAATAAAGTGACCCCTCCCAACAAATTTGAGAGGCTATCTTTTGCCGCTAGAGCAAATGCCAGACCGCCAATTCCTAGAGTTGACATCAATGCGGTTATGCTAATCCCAAATCGATTTAACAATACCGAAACAGCAATAATCATAAACAAACCTTTGCTAATCTGGATGCCCAAGTTGACTAATTCTTTGCGTAATTGTTTATTGCTTTTAGAAAATTTATCGAGTTGCATGACGATTACACTATCCATCACTTTGAAAATAATCCAAAGATAGATGACTGTGTAAACAACAAAAACAAAGTCCTCTAAAGAAGATTTATATTCGGTTTTGTAAAGCAATGCATAAGTTGCCATATCCAGACTAAAAAATACGATCAGGGCAAAAATAGGGTGCTTTAAAGAACGATATATTTCTTCAGAATGCCCTTCTCCAGGGTGGATAAAATATTTTTCGATCAACCAGCTTATCCCCTTGACGGCGAAGGGGTAACAAAAAACCACCAGTATCATGATAAGCAGGGAGACAATAATTCCGCCGGTATCGATACGCAAAGGGGCTAGTTTATGATTGAGTGGCCGGAGAACATCAAAGTTGTTAAAAAAAGCAATGGAAGACAGTAGGGAGAATTTCTGAAACCAATGAGTCGTAGCTATTTTGCCAGGATTAGTAATCACAAAAGATAAGATATCCCGATAAGTTTTTTGGGTCCGATCTAATTCAGTATTGTTTTTTTTCAGTGCTGAGAACACTTTACTTGTGGAATCAAACTCTGGTACTTTATATTGTTTGATTTCTTTTCGGGTAGCATTTAATCGGACAACAGATTCATCAACGATTTCATCAACAGCCGTATAGTTCCGTGACGCATGAATGAGGTACTGCAAGTAGTCCAAAGTATCATGAGAGACTTTGTAATAGGCCAGTTTGATTCTATCGCGTTGCACGGCAAGAACATTTCCACGTTCTTCATTGGCAACGATTCTTGAATTCAAAAAATTCTGATGTTTCGTTTTTTTTGGCACTGATAGATCATCAATTTTTGATTTCCCCAGCAAGACAGCCAACTTTTCCAGGATATTATTTTTTTTCCCCAGTATTTGATCAATGGCTTGCTCATTCTCTATCTGAGACATTTTTTGATTTAATAGCGTTAACTGCGCTAAGGCATCCAGAATTAACTCTTGATCAGATGGTGCTAGCTCAGGTAGTTCAAGCTTTTCCGCTAACTCATCCTCTTCACTGGCTGCATTGGTTGTTTTTGTATCTGTGCTTTGTTCTTCAGCAGGTGCATCGATTTCATTTTCTTTGCCTGACTCATCTGTTGACTGTGATTCTGCAGATTGGTCTTCATCTGAAACATGAATTTCACCTGTTTCATTTCCTGTAGTAGCTGAAATTTGTGGAACAGTTAGTTTTACCGACTCAGCTGAGTCGTGTTGTAATTGATTCTTTTGTTCTGCATTTATTTCCGTTTTTGCAGATAATTCGGTTTTTTCAGTTGTACTATCATTGCTATCGCAATAAGCAGGAAAGCTCGAAAGAATGAAAAATAAGAGAAGGAAAAGGCGGCTGGTGTGTTTCATGTTCTTAGGCCTTGATAAAATCAAGATTGTCTATTAAACGGGTTTTACCCAATATTGCAGCAGTTATGATAACCAGTCGGGTATCAGACGTTTTTGCTGGCTTTAAGTTATCACTATGGCATATGGAAAAATAATCTGGTTGAAATCCGAATTGTCGTAACCAGTTTATCTGTTGTTGCTCGATTTCGGTATATTTCTCATTTCCGACTAATATGGCATCTCTTGCACTCTGCAAAGCTTGGAAAAGCTTTGGGGCTTGGGCAGTTTGTTCTGGAGTTAAATAGCCATTTCTTGAGCTCATTGCCAAACCATCTGCTTCCCTCATAGTTGGTACAGCTTCAATGGTTACTGGGATATTCAAATCTCTAACCATGCGCCGAATGACCAGCAGTTGCTGAAAATCCTTTTTGCCGAAAAATGCCCTGTCCGGTTGCACGATGTTAAATAACTTGCAAACAATAGTTGCTACACCGGTAAAATGTCCATTTCTAGTAGTGCCACAGTGGCTATCAGATAAGCCTCTGACAGTTATTTCTGTTGAGGCATCAGTAAAATATATTTCTTCTTTTTCCGGTAAAAACAATACATCGACCTGGGCGTTATACAACTTGTTCTGGTCCTCTAAATCCGTCCGTGGATAACTGGAAAAGTCTTCCCCGGCCCCAAACTGGGTGGGATTTACAAAAATACTGACAACTACTCGGTCGGTACATTTTTTGGCTTTCTGCACTAAAGATAAATGTCCTTGATGTAAATTCCCCATGGTGGGTACAAAGCCCACCTTTTCTTCAGCTTGTTGCCAGGATCTTATAATTTGGCGTAGTTGTTTGATGGAATGAACGGTCTGCATTACTGATAAGTATGCTCTGAAGATGGAAAACGCAGTTGTTTAACTTCTTTAATATAATTGCTAATAGCTTCAGCTACACTGGATGCATTTTGCAAATAATTTTTTGAAAAACGTGGCCTATGACTAACGCCGATATCCAGTATGTCGTAAAGTACCAGTACTTGGCCATCACAATCGACACCGGCACCGATTCCTATTACTGGGATACTTAACTGGTTGGCAATATTTTTGCCAAGAACTGCTGGTACACATTCTAAAACCAGTAAACTTGCACCCGCCTGTTCTAGTTTTAACGCATCAGATATTATTTTGTCTGCAGTAGATTTTTCTTTGCCCTGAACAAGGTACCCGCCTAGCTGATTAATTGATTGTGGCAATAAGCCTAAATGGCCACATACAGGAATCCCTTGTGCAACTAGAAAGTTGATAATTTCTGGTTTGGTTCCTTCTAACTTTACCATTTGCGCCAAACCCTGCTGCATTAAGCGAGCGGCATTTTGCGCGGCTGCCTCTGGTGTGCTGTAGCTAAGAAATGGCAAATCAGCAACAATAAAAGCCCTTGGGTTTGCCTGAGTGACGCATTGTGTATGATAGACAATGTCATCTACCCTGACTGGTATTGTCGTATCCTTACCCTGGATTACCATGCCTAAGGAATCTCCGACTAAAATCAAATCAATACCTGCGTGATCCAGGACTGCTGAAAAGCTAGCATCATAGGCAGTCAAGCAGGTAATTTTTTCCCCTCTTTGCTTCATGGCTTGCAAATCAATTATTGATAGACTCTTTTTATTTTCTTGTGAAGGGTATTGGGTCATGTCGTCATTTTTTCCAGGCCATCAAACGGAATTTTTGCTATTAAATCAGAGATATGTCCAAATCCTGGAATATCAAGTTTCGGTGCTATTTCATAGAGGGGGTACAGCACAAACGTTCTATCGGCAATACCATAATGAGGAATCAGTAAATCGGGAATATCAATGTGTTGATCTCCATAAAGCAATATATCAAGATCCAACGTCCGAGCAGTCCAGCGCTCACCTTCACGTACCCGCCCTTGTTGATTTTCAATTTGTTGCAGGCGTCTTAACAGATCAATAGGTTTCAAGTTAGTATTTACGGCCATTACCGCATTGATGTAATCTGGCTGGTCTTTGTCCCCCATGGGTGAACTTTGATATAAGCTTGAAAAAGCAACTTCTTGCACTCTTTCTAAGCGATTGATTGCTACTCGAGCTTTTTTGATTTGCGTTACAGGATGTTCCAGATTACTGCCAAGGCCAATAAAGACAAGAGATAACTGTGGTTCTGACATGAGTTGCTATAGAAAGTTCCTTAGGCGGGTAATCTATTGCTGACGAATAGGGCCTGGGTTGTTTGTCGATCCGGTTTTTTTCTGGTAACGGCTTTTTCTTCTATGAGATTTGTTTTTTTGTTGGCCGGTACCTTTCATCATTTGTTCCTGCTCGGCCGGATTGGTATCTTGAAATTTTGTCCACCATGCCGCTAGTGTTGGGTCTGCACCTCCTGTTTCTGCACGGAGTAATAAAAAATCGTAAGCGGCTCTAAATCGGGGGTGGGTTAATAATTTCAAAGCTCTGGTGCCCGTTCGCCGTTTAAAGCGTGCCTGCAAAGTCCAAACTTCATTCATAGCCAGGCCTGCTCGCTTAGGAAAAGACGTGTGTTTTATCTGTCTCTTAATCTCTTCTCTGGCCGCTTCCTGATACGCTATAGCTTCATGTTTTCCTTGTTGGATTTTTTCCTTGGCGTTAGCTTGCACAGGGTCCCATAAAAAGGCGGCTAGCAAAAAATAAGGCATTACACTTTTACCTTCACTAATCCTGATGTCAGTATTTTCCAGTGCTTTAGCCAGAAATAGTCGGGGAAAACCGTGATCCTCGGTTTGTAAGCTCAAATCAGTGGCCGGAAAAAGCACTGAAAATAAACCAAAGTGCCTGAGCATTTCAAACGTTTGTACTGCGTGACCAGAAAGAAAAAGTTTTAAGACTTCATCATGCAATCGGGCGGGGGGAATATTGGCCAATAGGTCGGCCATTGTATGAATGGGTTGTTCGCTATCGGGATGTAGCTTAAAGCCCAGTTTCACCGCAAACCGAACAGCTCGCAACATTCTTACTGGATCCTCACGGTAACGCGTTTCAGGATCTCCAATGAGTTGTAGTATTCCTGCTTGGTGATCGGTCATACCGCCGACATAATCGACAACGGAAAAATCTTGGATATTGTAGTAAAGGGCATTTACGGTAAAATCCCTACGCCACACGTCCTCTTCAATTGTCCCGTAGATGTTATCGCGAAGTAAGCGACCATCTTCATGGACACGGTCACGACTATTGTTTTCATTTTCGGTGCCGCGAAACGTTGCCACCTCAATGATTTCTCTGCCAAAATACACATGTGCCAGGCGAAATCGACGACCTATCAGGCGACTATTTCGAAAAACCTGTTTAACTTGCTCGGGGCTGGCATTGGTAGCAACATCAAAATCTTTAGGTTCACAGCCCAATAATAAATCTCTGACACAGCCTCCAACCAGATAGGCATCAAAACCAGACTTATTCAAGTGATACAGAACTTTTAAAGCATTTTTACTAATATTTTTACGTGAAATATTGTGTTCTGAACGGGAATAAATCTGGGCTTTATTGCCCGTGACTGCTTTGTTTTTATTACCAGAGATGATTTTTTTTATGAACTTTAAAATAATGTAGTGTCCTGTATTTTTGTTTCCATTTATCGCTTTGATTCATAACCACGCAAAGTATATATTCTTTAATCTAGAGACGGAAAATATTGAAGGCTAAATGTCGGTTGGTGTATTTGTCGCGAGTTGGGTAAAGCTTGAAGTAACACAAGACTTATTTCCCTAGCCGTTGCAATTTCTATCGCATGTTGCAGAATATGATACCATTTTTAAAAAAAACCGGCCCAAACCTAATATTGTTTTACATAATCCGATTTAATATAGTAAAATCGCCACTCTATAAAAATTACACTTATTAAATAAGCTTTGGCTTGTTTTGGATTTTCTCAGCATAATTGCTAGGGCAAGATTCCTAATTAAGTCTCCCGAGGTTTGATAGAGGAAAGTATGATTAAAAAAATTCTTGATGTATTAATCGACCATCCAATAATAACCAGCATTCTGGTTGCTGATTTTTTTATTCTGTTATTGCACAAACCACCTGTTTTGTTCTCAGTGATCATGCTAGGTGCGCTGATGGCAATATGTATGTATCTGGGTCAAAAAGCGGCGATTTTTAAATAAACAAGCCACACACCTCAAAAGACACCCAAAAACCCGACGATATTCCAATATCGCCGGGTTTTTTACGTCGAATGGCCATCGTTTTATATGATGCCTTGCTTTTGTTTGCCATACTTTTCTTCGCCACCGCACTGGTATTACCTTTTAATCATGGTGAAGCATTCACCAACTCTCGTTTCCTCTTTCCTATCTATTTGGTCTGCATTAGTTTTGCGTATTACGGTTGGTTCTGGACGCATGGTGGGCAAACGATAGGATTAAAAACTTGGAAATTTCAGGTTTTGACTATGGATCGAAAACCGATCACCTGGAAGTTGGCCTTGTTTCGCTTTTGTTTAGGGGGTATGTCCTGGATGGTATTTGGCGTAGGTTTCTTGTGGATTTTTTTCGACAAAGATAATCTGGCTTTACATGATAGGCTTTCAGGAACTATACTTCGCGCGGTCACGGATGCGGATTTTATAGCGAGTTGATTTTTGTCGATAGCTAGGCGCTGAAATGGGCGCATA
>JAUXDP010000301.1 GCA_030618325.1 Methylococcaceae bacterium
GCCAACTACAATAGACCCCGCACCGTATCGATTATGAATATTTACCCCTCCGTTCGGCCATTATTATTCAAACTGGATCCTGAAATAGCCCACCATGCCACGCTATCATTATTAAAAACTGCACACACGACCGGACTGAATAGATTCTTGGTTAAGCCGACTGAACATCAACCCGTTTCAGTCATGGGACTGAATTTTAAAAATCCGGTTGGCCTGGCAGCAGGACTGGATAAGAATGGTGATTATATTGATGCCTTGGCAGCATTGGGTTTTGGTTTTGTTGAAATCGGAACCGTTACCCCGCGCGCGCAACCAGGCAATCCGAAACCTCGAATGTTCCGACTTCCAGAACATCATGCGATTATCAACCGTATGGGTTTTAATAATTTGGGCATTGACCATCTGGTAGACCAAGTTAAGCGCTGTCAATATAAAGGCATTCTCGGTATTAATATCGGTAAAAATGCCGACACGCCCATAGAAAAAGCAACGGATGACTATTTAATCTGTTTGAGTAAAGCGTACCCTGTAGCAAGTTATATAACTATCAATATTTCATCGCCCAACACCAAAAATCTGCGTCAATTACAACAAGGAGAAGAAATTAAAAACCTGCTGGGTACACTAAAGGAAAAGCAGGCAAAACTACAAACAGAATTTAACCGCTATGTGCCGCTGGTGGTAAAAATTGCTCCTGATTTAACGCCGGATGAAATCAGTCATATTGCCCGGTTATTGCTTGATCTTGAGTTAGATGGCGTGATTGCTACCAACACCACAATCAGCCGAGATAAAATTAGTGGACACCCGTTAGCTGAAGAAAAGGGTGGTCTTAGTGGCGCACCTGTAAAACACTCCTCGACCGCTGTAGTTGCCACTTTAAGTGACGCACTAAATGGAAAAATACCAATTATAGCAGCTGGAGGTATCATGAGTGCCGAAGATGCCCAGGAAAAAATAGCAGCGGGAGCCAGTTTAGTACAAATTTACACTGGCCTAATCTATCAAGGGCCAGAGTTGATTAGTGATATTGCTCAGGCCATATAGGATGTGCTGAACAAAGTGAAGCGCATCGATCGGGTTGATTCGCTTCCTATCGTCAGCACATCCTATGTTCTACATTGAGCACGTACTTGTATCGCTACTCCCCAGCAATCGACATTTGTTCAACCAGAATAGAACCGGTTCTAATATTCCCCCGAAAATCTATATCATTACCCACAGCCACAATATTTTTGAACATATCCTTCATATTTCCAGCAATAGTAATTTCTTCTACCGGATATTGTATTTCTCCATTTTCTACCCAGAACCCTGATGCGCCACGGGAATAATCACCGGTTACTATATTAACCCCTTGCCCCATCATTTCAGTTACCAACAAGCCAGTGCCCATTTTTTTTAACAGCGCATTAAAATCATCCACACCAGAATCTATGCTTAAATTTCGTACGCCCCCGGCATTTCCTGTTGTTTGCAAACCTAGTTTGCGCGCCGAATAACTACTCAGCACATACGAACTCAGTATGCCATTACTAATTAAATCTCGACTTTTCGTTTGCACACCTTCCGAATCAAATGCCGAACTACCCAGGGCCTGCAATAAATAAGGTTGCTCGTGAATATGAATAAAATCAGGGAAAATTTGTTGCTCAAGGGCATCCAGCAAAAATGAAGATTTGCGATATAAATTACCACCGCTAATTGCTGATATCAACGAACCCAACAAGCTACCAGCAACTTCTGCTGCATAAATCACTGGGCATTGTCGGGTACTTAGTGATCGGCCCTGCAACCGCTTTATAGTTCGCTCCGCCGCTTTAGTACCTATTGCAGTTGCAGACTCAAGATCTGCCGCACTCCTTGCCACACTATACCAATAATCCCGCTGCATACTTTCTCCTCGTTGCCCTAGCACTGAACAGCTTAGAGAGTGCCTGGTTGCAGAACTACCATGAAGAAAACCCAAGGAATTACCCATCACATTAATACCTTGATAGGTATCAACTGAAGCCCCTTCAGAATTACTGATCTCCGGATGAAAACTACGTGCTGCATCTTCACATTCAAGCGCTAATTCTATCGCTTGATTCACCTCGATTTGCCAGGGATGATAAAGATTAAGGTCGGGAAATTCTGTAGCCAAAAGTGCCTTTTCAGGCAACCCAGCATATTGATCTTCACTGGCGTATTGGGCGATTGAACATGCCGCCCGCACTGTTTCCTTAATTGAATCTGGTGCCAAATCATTACTGCTTGCCGAGCCTTTGCGATGATCAAAATAAACAGTTACCGCCAATCCTTGATCGCGGTGATGTTCTATAGTTTCCACATCGCCGAGCCTAGCCGTAACTGACAAACCGCTGCCAGTATTCAATCCTGCTTCTGCTGCAGTAGCGCCTTGCTGCTTCGCTTCAGATAAAATATCTGCAACAGTACTTTTCAGACGTTCTATTTCTTGCTGATTTTCCACTTTGACTAATCCTTTATCGACAATACTCAATCAACATTTCATTTACCTCTTTAAGATCCAGAACTTCAGGATCAAATGAGCCTCCCAGCCATTCCAGCATCTCTTTATGGTCGGGATGCTCAGGGTCTTGAATGGTATTGATTAATTCTTCGTATCCCCAGATACCACCGCAATCTTCTGGTGGACATGCTCGCTTGCCTTTGATACAAGCTGGCAATTGCGCATCTTTATCATAGGGAAGGATTTTCTCCAACACGATTTTGTGACCCCAGCCATCACCAAAATCATACTCGTATTGGATGCTATCTTTCTCTTTGCTCATTACCTCGGAAAGTTTGAATTGGCTTTCATCTTTGATGTCCATTCCCATATCAAACTCATCATCTGTTATCCCATAGATTTCCCGATTGGCTATGAATTGATGCAAATGACTATTGCTCCAGCCCATAGCAATTTGAAGGACAATATGAAAATCACCGAGTTTTACTGAATTTGGCACTAAAATAGTTCGCCAAATCGGTGGTTTAGCACCAACAAGGGTTATTTTAATTTGGTAAATTGATCTTAATTGTTGTACTGCCATTGATTAGCCCTAGTTATTATTGTTTCGCATTTTCTACTGGAATGAGAGATAACATCCCTTGCTTTTTGATCGATTATATCTATTGCCACAAATCTTATAGGCATAACTAAATCTATACCAGGGATGTTATCTCTTGTATGCAGAAATAATTACACATCAGTCCCACCCACGGTGAGACCATCTATTTTTAGCGTAGGTTGTCCTACCCCAACCGGTACACTCTGCCCTTCTTTTCCACAGGTTCCTA
>JAUXDP010000026.1 GCA_030618325.1 Methylococcaceae bacterium
CGAGGGTCGGGGGTTCGATCCCCTCAGCACCCACCAGACTATGGAGCGGTAGTTCAGTTGGTTAGAATACCGGCCTGTCACGCCGGGGGTCGCGGGTTCGAGTCCCGTCCGCTCCGCCAACAGCTAAAACCCGAGCCTTTTGGTTCGGGTTTTTTTTGCGTTAAGATATATCGAGCTGTGTGCCATTTTGAATGAATTTAGATGTTAGATTTGTTAGTGACATGTAAAATGATTATACAAAGGTAGAGTTTATGCTATTAAAAATTAGAGAAAAAGCCCAAGGTGTTTTTGCGTGGATAATCCTCGCAGCCATTTGTATACCGTTTGCACTTTGGGGAATTCAAAATTACGTAGATGTCGGGCAGGAAACGGCAGAGATAACTGTCGGGGATAAAGAGTTTTTTCAGCGTGATGTAACTCGGGCTTATCAACAATACAGTCAGCAGTTAGCTGGCCGTGGTATTCCAGAAGAAATGCTAAAAGAGCAAGCCCTGCAGAAACTAATCAATGATGAAGTGTTGTTACAGTATGTCCAGGATCAAGGGCTTGCAGTAACAGATCAAACGGCTAGAAGTTACATAAAGGATTTACAATACTTCCAAGTGGATGGGAGATTTTCTAAACAGCAATATAAAGCATTATTAGCATCACAAAATATGTCACCGGAGCAGTTTGTGTTGCAAATTCGCAATGCGATAAAGATGGAGCAATTTCAAAGCGGCATAATGGATAGTGGTTTTGCGACAAAATATGACATTGAAAAATTTTATACGCTTCAAAATCAACTGCGGAATATCCAATATGTGACAGTTGCTATCCAAAATTCAACTGAAAAACCCACTGATGAGGAAGTTGAAAATTATTACCAACAAAATTTAGAAAAATATAATACTGTTGCTCAGGTAGCTATTGAATATATCGAATTATCACTCGATAAGTTAGCCGAAGGTGTAGAAGCAACGGAAGAGCAATTGCAAGCATTTTACGAGGAACAAAAGGATGTTTATGCGACCAAGGAACGAAGAAGGATCAGCCATATCTTGTTTTCCTTTAAAAAAGATGAGGACGAAAACATCGCGCTAGAAAAGGCCCAAAAAGTTAAGCAGCAGCTTCTTACAGAAGATTTTGTAGAATTGGCAGGACAGGTATCTGACGATACGTTAACGGCCAAAACGGGTGGAGATTTGGGGTTATTTAACGTCGGCACAATGGAGGCTGCGTTTGAAGAAGCGGCCAGTCAATTAAAATTAGGGGAAGTTTCTGAACCCGTAAAGTCTGCATTTGGCTATCATCTAATCAAAGTTACGGAGTTAGAGCCAGCTAAAATAAAATCCTACCAAGAAGTCAAAAAAGAGGTAGGCGATACTTATAAAAAAGCACAGGCAGAAAATGTTTTTTATGAATTAGGGGAAACCTTAACAGAAGTCAGTTACGAAAATCCAGATAACCTGGAAGCCACTTCCGATGCTATCGGTATAGAATTGCAAAAAACGGGGTTGTTTTCTCTGGACAAGGGTGCTGGGGTAGCACTTGAGCAAGCGGTACGAGAGGTTGCTTTTTCAGAGGATGTGTTAAAAGGGAACAACAGCTTGCCCGTTGAATTGGGCGCTAATCGAATGGTAGTGTTAAGAATGATTGAGCATAAACCTGCTACCGTTAAAGGATTGGCGGATGTGAGGGCTGAGGTGGAAAAAGCCTTGCAAATATCCAAGGCGAAAGAACTGACTTTAACAAAGGCAGAAACAATAAAGCAGCGCTTGGCTGAGGGGGAGGCATTTGTAACGGTTGCGGCTGATAACAGTTTGAAAATCGAGGAATACCCGGAATTAATAAGGAAAAATTCTGAACTCCCATGGCAAATTAACCAGGCTGCTTTTAAGTTAGCCAAACCTAAATTAGTAGAAAAGCCCACATTGAGTATTGTAGAATTGCCTACCGGCGAACAAGTGGTTTTGAGTCTCTTAGGCGTTACTGATGGTAAGCCGGAAGCGGAAGATAAAAAACAACAGAAACTGGCAGAAGCCAGTCTTGCAAGTGTTTTCGGACGTACTGACTATGCTGCCACGATTAAAGCACTGCAAGATAGTGCGGATGTTAAAAGGAAAGAAAAATAGCTTGTAGGGTGGAAAAGTGAAACACATTCCACCTTCACCGTCAGCAAAATGAATATTGTATTGACGGGGTTTTTAACCACGAAGAACACGAAGTTCATGAAGGGAAAATAAGCAACAATGCGAGACTTCGTGCGCTTCGTGGTGAAATCAAATTTATTTTTCTTTAGCTGGCAGCAATTCCCATAATATTGTAGCCTGCATCCACAAAGGTGATTTCGCCAGTAATTCCTGATGCCAGATCGGAACACATAAAAGCTGCAGCATTACCGACTTCTTCAATCGTAACATTTTTCTTTAGCGCTGCGGTATCGGCCGCTTTATTCAGCATGGATTTAAAATCGTTAATACCGGCAGAAGCCAGGGTTCTAAGTGGCCCGGCAGAAATCGCATTGACACGAGTTCCTTCAGGCCCCAGTGCAGCCGCCATATAGCGGACAGTGGCATCCAGACTGGCTTTGGCAACCCCCATAACATTGTAGTTAGTGATGGCTCTTTCAGAGCCCAGGTAGCTTAATGTCAGGAGAGAGCCATTTCGCCCTGTCATCATTTCTCGTCCGGCTTTTGCCAATGCAACAAAACTGTATGAACTAATGTCATGAGCGATCTGAAAATTTTCCCGAGTGGTTGCGTCCACAAAATTGCCATCCAAGGCTTCACGAGGCGCAAAAGCGACAGAATGGACTATACAATCCAGACCATCCCATTGTTTTCCCAGTTCCGCAAAAACATTTTCGATTTGCTCATCACTGCTGACATCGCATTCGATAGTAATGCTGGAATTGCATTCAGCAGCCATTTTTTCAACCCGGCCCTGCAATTTTTCATTTTGAAAGGTAAAAGCTAATTCAGCACCTTCCCGAAACATGGCTTGTGCAATACCCCAAGCAATTGAACGGTTACTGGCCAAGCCTACAATCAGGACACGTTTGCCTTGCATAAAACCCATTACTATTTCTCCGCGTTTTGTTGATAGAATAGATCAAGTATCTACGACCCAAATAGGGATGTCCAGTTTTCAGTGAAAAGAACAAGTCAAAAAACCTGTCTGCTACTAACACTTATTGTTAGTTTGGTGCTCAGTGGCTGTGATGATTTACAGCTAAATAACCCCTATTCAGATTCTGAAGCTGGACAAACAGTATTATATTCGTCATTTACTGAACGGCCAAAACATTTGGATCCAGCGATATCGTACAGCGCTAATGAATATGCCTTGATTGGGCAGATCTACGAGCCACCCTTTCAATACCACTATCTAAAACGACCTTATACTCTGGAGCCGTTAACGGCAGAAAAAATGCCAGACATCAGTTATTTTGATGCCGAAGGAAAGCAACTAAGCGATAAGGTCGATGCTGAAAATATTGCCTTTACAGAATATCTGATAACTTTACAGCAGGGCATAAAATTTCAGCCGCATCCAGCATTTGCCAAAGATAAGCAAGGCAATTTTCTATTCCATCAACTCTCCCAGCAGCAACTTGATTCGATCAATTCCCTGGTGGATTTTAAAGTTGCTGACTCTCGAGAAGTAACGGCTGAGGATTATATCTATCAGATTAAACGCCTTGCTCATCCTAAAATTCATTCTCCGGTTGCGGAGTTGATGAAGCAGCACATTGTGGGTTTAACTGAATTTTCTAAACAAATTGCTAAAAAAAAGTTGGTTAATATTGCTAGCATTCCTATCTCGGGTGTTGAGTTTGTTAATCAGTACCAATATCGAATTCGCATCAAAGGCAAATATCCACAGTTTATCTATTGGCTAGCGATGCCATTTTTTTCTCCGATGGCTTGGGAAGCAGATGTTTTTTATTCTCAACAAGGATTAATCGATAAAAATATTACCCTGGATTGGTATCCTGTGGGCACAGGGCCTTATATGCTGGTTGAAAATAATCCTAATCGACGCATGGTTCTGGAGAAAAACCCGGAATTTCATCCGGCATACTATCCGTCAGAAGGGGAGGAGGGTGATCGGGAGCGAGGCTTGCTTGAGGATGCTGGGGAAAAACTGCCGTTCATCGACAAAGTGGTCTACATTCTTGAAAAAGAAACCATTCCCTATTGGAATAAGTTTTTGCAAGGTTATTATGATGCTTCAGGTATTGCCTCGGATAGCTTTGATCAAGCTGTGCAATTTACCGGACAAGGTGGAGAAGAATTAACACCATTAATGAAGGGAAAGGGCATTCAATTGCAAACAGCAGTCGCTACCTCAACCTTTTATATGGGCTTCAATATGTTAAATCCTGAGGTAGGTGGCGACAGTGAGCGGGCTAGAAAACTTCGCCGGGCAATTGCTATTGCGATGGATTATGAAGAACATATTGCTATTTTTATGAATGGTAGAGGTGTTTCTGCTCAAGGCGTATTACCTCCCGGAATCTATGGATATCAAACTGGGCAAGCGGGCATTAACCCTTATGTTTACGATTGGGGCAATGGTCAGGCGCAGAGAAAGTCAATCGAAGTGGCAAAGCAACTCATGATTGAAGCGGGATATGCTGAGGGGATTGATAATAAAACCGGAGAGGCGTTGATTTTATACTTTGATACTGCTGCCAGTGGCCCAGATGATCGAGCTCGGCTGAATTGGTATCGCAAACAATTTGAAAAGCTGGGGATCCAGTTAGTCATTCGAGCTACCGACTATAATCGCTTTCAGCAGAAAATGCGTTCAGGTAACGCACAGATTTTTATCTGGGGATGGAATGCCGACTATCCTGACCCGGAAAATTTCTTTTTTCTTCTGTATGGAGGACACGGTAAAGTCAAATACGGTGGCGAAAATGCCGCTAATTATCAAAATGCCGAATTCGATCGCTTGTTTGAGCAAATGCGTAATATGGAAAATGGCTCGGAACGATTAAAAATTATTAGGAAAATGGAGGCGATAGTTCGCTATGATGCCCCGTGGTTATTTGGTTTGCACCCTAAGAATTTTTCTCTTTATCATAGCTGGTATCAAAATTTAAAGCCCAATTTGATGGCGAATAATACAATGAAATACAAGCGTATCGACGCGTTGAAAAGGGTAGAACTAAGAAAAAAATGGAACCGTCCGGTGTTCTGGCCGTTAATTGTGTTGGTAATAATGTTTGGCGCTATATTGATTCCGGCTATTAATGCCTATCGGCGCAGAGCCAAGGAAACTATGCAATGATCCAATATATTATCCGGCGTTTTTTATATGCGATACCGTTGCTGTTTGGCGTAAATGTTTTAACCTTTGTGCTGTTTTTTATTGTTAACAGTCCTGATGACATGGCAAGAATGCAGTTGGGACAAAAACACGTCACCGAACAAGCCGTGGAAAATTGGAAACAGCAACGCGGCTATCATTTACCCTTACTTTGGAATGATCAACAGCAAGGTATCAAAAAGGTTAAAGAGACTATTTTTTATCAGAAATCCGTTAACCTATTTTTATTTCAGTTTGGCATTTCTGACAGTGGTCGGAATATCGGGGCAGATATAAAACAGCGCATGTGGCCTAGTCTGGCCGTCGCATTACCGACGTTACTGGTGGGGCTATTGGTTAACATCACAGTGGCATTAATGATGGTGTTATTTCGGGGTAGTTATCTGGAATTTAGCAGTATCGTTTTGTGTGTCATTCTGATGTCAATATCATCATTGTTTTACATCATTGGCGGCCAGTTCGTGATTGGTAAATTATTAAAGCTGGTACCTATTTCAGGTTATGACGGTGGTCTGGATGCCATCAAGTTTCTGGTGCTACCCGTGATAATTAGTGTGATCGCTGGAATTGGTTCTGGAGCACGCTGGTACCGCACCTTGTTTCTGGAGGAAGTAAACAAAGATTATGTCAGAACCGCAAGGGCAAAAGGGCTGACAGAAACTCAAACCCTGTTTCGTCATGTTTTGCAAAATGCCTTGATTCCCATTTTGACAGGCGTAGTGGTGGTTTTGCCGTTGTTATTTATGGGTAGTTTGATCCTGGAATCATTTTTTAGCATTCCAGGGCTAGGCAGTTATACCATTGATGCCATCAATCGGCAGGATTTTGCGATTGTCAGGTCGATGGTTTTTCTAGGCTCGGTACTTTATATTTTTGGTCTGTTACTGACTGATATTTCATACACCATTGTTGATCCCAGGGTTCGCTTGTCATGACCATACTCTGGACTGATGCGTTGATATTCTTTCTGGTATTGATGATGCTAGTACTGGGTTTTTATCTGCGCGGTAAGGAACATTTACGTAGACCGATAGGCAAAGTTACCGCTAGCCGGGTAGGGATGATGTCGTTAGTCATTTTGGTGTTTTTTGGCATGATCGGTCTGCTCGATTCCATTCACTTTAAACCGGCAAATGATAAAAGTAATGAAATCATTAGTTTGCTGGATTACTGGACAACTTCAATACGGCAACAGCAAGAAAAAACCTATTCTTCACCCTTTGCAGCGTATTCGTACAGTAAAGAGAATATTACCACCGATGATGGTCGCCAACTCTGGACTTATCCAAGGTTAAAATATGGTGGGGCGCATTTAAAAAATCCGGACATTAAAAAAACCCACGATATTATGCAAAAAGCAGCTATCGGCTTTACCAAAGGAGCAGGGCTTTTTGCGTTCTTTTTTATTTTATTGTTGAGTTTTTTTAAGGAGCGGAAACAAACAATATTAAAAGGGACAGCAGCAAAACCAGTCTGGATGATAATTTTTATTATAGTTTCCGGAAGCTACATGCTTATTGACTTATCCGGCTTTTATCACGTGCTGGGTACCGATAAGGTGGGTGAAGATGTTTTTTATCAGGCGGTTAAAAGTATTCGTACCGGTCTGGTTATCGGCTCGTTAACGACGTTAATCATGCTGCCACTGGCGATTATTTTTGGCATCATGGCTGGTTTCTTTCGGGGTTGGGTGGATGATGTGATTCAGTATATATACACCACGCTAAATTCTATCCCTGGTGTGCTATTAATAGCAGCCTCCATTTTGATGGTGCAGGTCTATATGGCCAATAATGAGGATCAATTTACCAGTCTGGTTGTACGTGCTGATATGCGTTTATTGTTTTTGTGCTTGATTTTAGGTGTAACCAGCTGGACGGGTTTATGCCGTCTATTGCGTGCAGAAACCTTAAAGTTACGGGAAATGGAATACGTGCAAGCTGCGCAAGCACTGGGTGTCAGGCGCAGGATAATTCTAATGCGTCATATTTTGCCTAATGTCATGCATATCATATTGATTTCTGTAGTGCTGGATTTTAGCTCGTTGGTACTGGCCGAAGCAGTATTGTCGTATATTAATATCGGCGTTGATCCCACTACGTACAGTTGGGGTAATATGATTAACAGCGCTCGCCTGGAAATGGCGCGAGAACCGATAGTCTGGTGGTCGCTAATGGCTTCATTTTTATTTATGTTTACATTGGTTTTAGCGGCTAATATTTTTGCAGATACGGTTCGGGATGCATTCGACCCAAGGCGGGCAGATAATGACTGAAGCATTACTCACCGTTAATGGATTAAGCGTCGCTTTTAATCAAGACGACAACGTAGTAGATGATATTAGTTTTGAAGTTTTCCCGGGCGAAACCTTTGCTTTAGTGGGTGAGTCAGGTTCCGGAAAATCCATTACCGCCTTGTCTGTGCTACGGTTATTACCGGGAAATGCGAAGTTAACGGCCAGTGAAATAGATTTTGCTGGAGAGAATCTTCTGGCTATTCCAGAAATGGACTTTTGCCAGATTCGTGGCCGACGTATCGCCATGATTTTTCAGGATCCAATGACTTCGCTGAACCCGGTTATGACGGTAGGCGATCAAATTGGTGAAGTACTGGAACTACATTTTTCTTGGGCTAAGCAAGCCATCAAACAAAGAACGCTAGAATTACTTGAACAGGTCGAGATACCAGATCCAGAACGCAGGTATCGTGATTTTCCACACCAACTTTCAGGCGGTCAGCGGCAACGCGTTATGATCGCTATCGCATTGGCTGGAGAGCCACATTTGTTGATTGCTGATGAGCCAACCACCGCGCTGGATGTTACCATTCAGGAACAAATCATGGAATTGCTAGAGCGTATCCAGAAGCAAACTGGTATGGCGTTATGGTTGATTAGTCATGATTTGGCCTTGGTATCAAATATAGCCGACCGGGTGGCCGTTATGCAGAACGGAAAAATCGTCGAGATGGGCTGTAATGAAGCTTTTTTTGTTCATCCAAAGCATGCTTACACCCAGGAATTGTTGGCAGCTTTGCCCTCTATGGATAGCTGTTTAAATCATCTTAAAAAGGAAAAGCCATCATTATTGAAATTAACAGATTTCAAGGTTTATTACCCGATTCGAAAAGGTATCTTCAAGCGAGTTGTCGATCATGTAAAAGCGGTTGATGGGGTTAGTTTTGAGTTGCAACAAGGCAAAACCTTGGCCTTGGTTGGTGAGTCAGGTTGTGGCAAAACCTCATTAGGGAAAGGGCTGTTAAATTTAATTCCTGGTACCTCTGGAGAAGTATTATTTGAAGGCGTTTCATTAAATCAATTGCAAGGTGATGAGCTACGCTTAAAACGTTCGGAAATGCAGATTGTATTTCAAGACCCTTTTTCATCAATGAACCCAAGAATGCTGGTGGGAGAAATTATTGATGAAGGACTCAGAGCGTTACACTCAGATATTTCAGCGGCAGAAAGGCGAGAGCAAGTCGTGCATTTATTACAGCAAGTCGATTTGCCAGTAAGCTCTGCCTATCGGTACCCTCATGAATTTTCCGGTGGGCAACGGCAAAGAATCTGTATTGCTAGAGCATTGGCGGTAAAGCCAAAATTAATTGTGTGTGATGAACCTACCAGTGCTTTAGATGTTTCAGTTCAAGCGCAAATTATTGAGTTATTGAAAAACTTGCAGCAGGAGCAAGGCCTGAGTTATTTATTTATTACCCATAATATTGCCGTCGTTGCTGAAATTGCAGATGAAGTTGCAGTCATGAATCAGGGTAAAATTATAGAATATGGGCATGTTGAGCAGGTACTCAAAAATCCTGTAAATGAATATACCCGATCGTTATTAAACGCAGTACCAGTGCTTAAAATAACTTAGATTTAACTAATCAGCAGTATGGCTAGCAATCTATATCTACCACAGAGGGCACAGAGAACACAGAGAAAATTAGAATCTATATCTCTGTGTTCTCTGTGCCCTCTGTGGTGAATTATTACATCAAATTCACTAGAATAAATACAATGAAAAAAGCAACAATCCTAACAGGAATTACAACAACAGGCACTCCACATTTAGGTAATTATGTCGGAGCTATACGTCCCGCCATTGAAG
Organism: Methylococcaceae bacterium; assembly: GCA_030618325.1. Lineage (GTDB taxonomy): Bacteria > Pseudomonadota > Gammaproteobacteria > Methylococcales > Methylomonadaceae > JALSJK01. The sequence goes on from JAUXDP010000026.1 coordinate 9,426, forward strand.
CAAGCAAAGACGATAACGTCTCACCTTTTTATTTTCTTGCTGACTATCATTCCTTGATTAAATGTCAGGAGCCTGAAAAAGTTAGGCAATCGAGTCTTGAAGTGGCGGCAACCTGGTTGGCTTTAGGGCTTGATACCTCAAATGCAGTATTTTATCGGCAGTCAGATGTACCCGAAATTATGGAGCTGACTTGGCTATTAACCTGCGTTACGGCCAAGGGCTTAATGAATCGGGCGCATGCTTATAAAGCTGCCGTTGCAGAAAATGAAGAGGGTGAGGCAAATGATCCTGACAAGGGCATTAATATGGGGTTATTCAGTTATCCCATTTTGATGGCGGCCGATATTCTGATGTTTAATGCCAATAAAGTACCCGTTGGAAAAGACCAGATTCAACATATTGAAATGGCAAGAGATATTGCAGGACGCTTTAACCATATATACGGAGAGCATTTTAGTCTGCCCGAGGCTGTAGTTGGTGAAAATGTTGCTACCCTGGCAGGTTTGGATGGTCGTAAAATGAGCAAAAGCTATAACAATACTATTCCCTTATTCGAGCCTGAGAAAAAATTCAGAAAGCTGATTAATAAAATTAAAACTAATTCTTTAGAACCCGGTGAACCCAAAGATCCCGATACCTGTACTTTGTATAGTATTTATCAGGCTTTTGCCACGGAGTCTGAGCTGGCTGCGATTCGTGAAGAGTATGCGAAAGGAATAGCCTGGGGAGAAATGAAAAGAATTCTTTTTGAATATATTAACGAGCAAATTACCCCCGCGCGCGAGCGCTATTTTGCCTTGCTCGAAGCTCCCGAACATATTGAGGAACAATTGCAGGAAGGTGCAAAAAAAGCCCGCACAGTCTGTGCGCCTTTCCTTGGGGAATTACGTGCAGCAGTAGGTATATCTAAAATTTCCAGGTGATGCTTGGTAGGAAATCACCACGAAGGGTAAAAAGATTTGATCTTTCTTGCTTCAAGAGACATGAGATAGGTTGCAAAGCTCATTCGCTGCCAGCCATGGAGAGCGAACGCGAGGGCTGGTAGTCCCCGGTAGCTATCAGGCCGCACTGTTTTTCCGGCGTGCGATAGCGCAGAGGGAAAACAAAGTAGGCATCCGAACAATCGCGTCTAGCCATTTGAGGGAGTGCTGCGTAGCCTGGGCCGAGTTTACGAGGGCGTGGCGAAGCGGCACGTACGCAGGCAGGGCGGCCGGGGCACAATGGTTGTCGCGTTGGCGAGTCGATTTTGGCGACTTGGATGTCCCAAAATCTTTCACGAGGTAGCGACACGCTTGTGTTTATTTAATAAAATGATGCGAAGGGCATTTCTTGTCTCGCAGGCTAATGATTGGCCAACCCTTATCTCTAGCAAAGAGCTCCAAGGCATCGTCAGGATTGACCGCCACAGGATTTTCTACAAGCTTTAGTAACGGCAGATCATTATGAGAGTCGCTGTAAAACCAACTATTTTCCAGTGTTTCACTGGAATTTTGCAGCCATTGATTCAGGAGTATAACTTTGCCTTCTTGAAAGCAAGCAACGCCTTCAAACTGACCGGTGAATCTGTTGTCGATAAATACCGGGGTGGTTGCAAGCAGGTTATCAATACCATACAGGTTGACGATGGGTTCTGTGATAAAGCGATTAGTTGCGGTAATGACCATTAAAGTATCATTTTTTGCTTTATGTTTTTCGACCAGATCGATAGCTGGTTGAAGCAATATTGGTTGAATTATTTCTTGAATAAATTGGTCCCGCCAGCGAAATAATTGGTCGGGCTTATTGTCTGCCAGTGGTTTTAACGAGAACTGCAGAAATTCCTTGATATCTAGCGTGCCTTGCTTGTAATCTTCATAGAATTTAGCATTAGCTTGTTCATAATGTTCTTTATTGACGATGCCTTTGTCGACTAGAAATTGGCCCCATAAATAATCGCTGTCATCAGCAATCAGTGTATTGTCTAAATCGAAAATAGCTAAGCTCATTGAAGGAAACCCTTAGAAAAATAATAAGATAAAAGCGGTTGGTGTGGCATCTAAATCTTTTTTGTGGAACAATGAGCGTTAAAATTAATTGTTGCTCATAAGTCCAAATTTTACCATTTTCATTTGCAAAAGACAGAGGGCAGATAAACAGATTTAGATAATATGATTGACTCAAAAGGATTCAGGCCAAATGTAGGCATTATCCTTTGCAATGACGAGGGTCGTGTTTTCTGGGCAAAAAGGGTGGGTGCGGACTCCTGGCAATTTCCACAGGGGGGTATTAACCAGGATGAGGATCCAGAAACTGCGATGTATCGTGAATTATGGGAAGAAACCGGGCTGGAATCTTCTCATGTTCAGGTAATTGGACGGACTCGATATTGGTTGCACTATAAGTTACCAAATCGTTATATCCGCCGTAAATCATTACCGCTTTGCATAGGCCAAAAACAGATATGGTTTTTGTTGAGATTAGTGAGTGATGAATCAAGCTTTCGGTTAGATTGTACAGACAGTCCGGAATTTGATGGTTGGCGGTGGGTGGATTACTGGGATCCATTAAAGGATGTCGTGTTTTTTAAGCATAATGTTTACCGTAAGGCTATGAAGGAGCTTGGTTCTTTGTTGGTTTCTGATGCGATTCCGATAAGTCCTCAAGGATATTTGGCTAGCAGTGTTCGGCGGGTCGAGCAATAGGTATTGCACGTAAACTAAGCTTTTTTAAATCTCCTCACCCTAACCCTCTCCAGCAGGAGAGGGAATCAAGCCACCTTAACGCGAACCACTTCTGTGGTGATTTCACCTTGGGGATGTAAGTATAAATATCGATAACCAGGAAGTGTATCGTCAAGGGCAAAGTCCTTGCTTTTGGGCTTAAATTGAAAGCAAGTCGATGGCGAGCTGAGGATTTTCAAGTTTTCAACTGAAAATTGTTGTTCCTGATGAATATGTCCGTGAATAATTGTTTTTGCTTGGGGATGTTGTTTTAATATCGACAACAGTTCATTGCTATTTTCAATGGTCATAGTGTCTATCCATTCACTCCCAGTGGGTAAACAATTGTGATGTATCGCGATCAAAATATCTTTTTCGCTATTTTTCTGTAATTCCTGATCCAGAAAGTGTAGTTCTGACTTCGCTAGCCTTCCACCTGCTTCGCCTGGTTTCTGGCTATTCAAACAAATAATTTGCCATTTACCCAGTGTGATTTGTTTATCACAACTGACATTATCTGCATTTAAAATTTTTTGCATTACAGACCAATCATCATGATTACCGGGTAAGCAAACACAGGGTATTCTGGTGTTTTTCAATTCCTTGAAAATTCGTAGATAGCAAGATGAAGAGGGGGTTTGAGTCAAATCACCAGTAACTAGAATCAAGTCAATTTTACGATCAGACTTCAGCGCGTGTTTCAGCACCGAGCGGAAGTACTTTTCCGTATCAATGCCATACATTTCCTCACCTTGTTGAGGTAAGTAATGTAGATCTGTTATTTGCAGTATGGTGTGATAAGGAACGGATGTTAAGATATTTGTTTGCAAAATATTTTGGAATTACGTTGCTGGTTGTATAAGTCTCTTAATTGAGGAGCTAAAAATTCTAACTCAATAGCCTGAAAGCCCCTTTCTATAAACCAGTGCATGGTTTGAGTAGACAAAACAAAGAGCTTTTTGATGTTGTTTTGTTTGGCTTTATCGCACACGTATTCAAGCAATAAGCTGCCACGAGAGGCATTTTGGTAATCTTCATGAACGGCAATACAGGCTATTTCGCCAGTACTATTGTCGTGAAATAGATGTAAGGCACCGCAGCCAATAATCAAGCCGTCCCGTTCAATGACAACATAGTCAGCAATCTCCATTTCCAGTCGCTCTTTTGAGCGTTTGATAAGTTTGCCTTGTTTTTCCAAAGGGTTGATGAGTTCTAAAATTCCACTAATATCTTCCAGAGTTGCTGGCCGAAGTTTTTCAAATGGTATGGAGCTAATTAATGTGCCGATACCATCCCGACTGAAAAGTTCAAGTAATAAAGCTCCATCATGATTGCGATTAATCAAATGAACCCGGTTAACTCCAGATTGGCAGCCTTTGATCGCAGCTGAAAGTGGTTTTTTCACAAGCTGTGAAATATCCAGATTCTGTTGAATGAATGTTTCAGCTTCAGGCGTAGTCATTTGTTGGATTAATTGATTACTTTCAAGATTGTTACAACTTTGTTCCGTCATCAAAATCAGTTTTTCAGCCTGTAAAGCAATAGCAACTTCGGTAGCAACATCTTCTGCGCAGAGATTGAAAATATCGCCACTAGGAGAATAGCCAATAGACGAAATCAAGACCACATTATTTTGCTGTAATTGCTGATGGATAGCTTCGCTGTCGACTTGTCTGACTTCACCTGTGTTCTGGAAGTCAACACCGTTTAAAACCCCTATGGGTTTTGCAGTAATATAGTTGCCTGATACCACCCTGATTTTAGATCCTGCCATCGGGGAATTAGCCAAACCTAACGATAATAAGGATTCAAGTTCTATGCGAACTTGTCCTGCTGCTTCAATAACGCAGCGTAAAGCAGTGGTGTCGGTGATCCGTAAATGATCGACATATTGTGGTGAAATTTCTAATGATTGCAGGCGTTGGTTAACTTGTGGGCGGATGCCATGCACCAATACTAAACGGATGCCAAGGCTGTTCAGAAGGGCAAAATCATGAACCAGATTGGTAAAGAACTCACTCTGGACAGCTTCACCACCGAATGAAATAACGAACGTGCTATTGCGATGGCGGTGAATGTAGGGCGAAGAATCTCTGAACCAATCGACAAAGTCAACTTGTTGTTGCTTGGTTGGAATACTAGCTGTCATTGGTTCAGGTACGGATTCTAATCCAGATTATCGGTTACTGCGCCTTCAGAAGCAGAGCTAACCAGTTTTGCATATTTAGCCAGGACTCCACGGGTATAACGTGGAGCTGGTTGTTGCCATTGCTCCAGGCGGTGGTTAATTTCTGAGTCTTCTAAATGTAGCTTCAGTTCTTTGCTATCGGCATCAATGGTGATGGTATCGCCATTTTCAATAATCGCTAATGCACCGCCGACATAAGCTTCAGGGGTAATATGACCCACCACAAAACCGTGAGTACCACCAGAAAATCGCCCATCAGTAATTAAAGCGACATCCAGACCCAAGCCTTTACCCATTACAGCCGCAGTAGGTGAAAGCATCTCGCGCATTCCCGGGCCTCCTTTGGGGCCTTCGTAACGGATAACAATGACATCGCCTTTAACAATATCGCCCTTTAGAATACTTTGTAGTGCTTGTTCTTCGGCATCAAATACTTTGGCTGTGCCGGTAAAACAGAGGCCTTCTTTACCTGTGATTTTCGCAACAGCGCCTTGAGTTGCAAGATTGCCGTGGAGAATGACTAGATGGCTATTTTTTTTGATGGGTTGATCCAGCGGGCGGATCATGTCCTGCCCCTCAGGATAGGCTTCAGCGTCAGCCAGGTTTTCAGCGAGTGTTTTACCTGTGACAGTTAGACAATCCCCATGTAGTAAACCATTATCAAGCAGGATTTTCATTAGTGGTTGAATGCCGCCAATTTCAATTAATTCTGCCATTTGGTATTTGCCGCTTGGTTTTAAGTCAGCAACCATAGGGACATTTTCGCCAATACGAGTGAAATCCTTTAGTGTGATATCAACGTCAGCAGCATTAGCCATGGCCAATATATGCAGCACAGCATTGGTCGAGCCACCAAGAGCGATGACTACAGTGATAGCATTTTCAAAGGCCTTTTTGGTCATGATATCGGAAGGTTTGATATCTTTTTTCAAAAGCTCCAATACTGCCGCTCCTGCATTTTCGCAGTCCAGGCGTTTATCTTCAGAAATGGCCGTTTGCGCAGAACTTTTAGGTAGGCTCATGCCCAAGGCTTCGATAGCCGATGCCATGGTGTTAGCCGTGTACATGCCGCCACACGAACCAGCACCGGGAATGGCTTTTTCTTCAATGGCAGCCAGCTCGGCGTCGTCAATTTTATTATTGGCTCTGGCACCAACTGCTTCAAATACTGAAACAACATCCAGTTTTTTTTCGTTATGACAGCCAGGTAAAATCGTACCACCATAAACAAAAATACTGGGGCGATTTAATCGGGATATCGCGATCATGCAGCCAGGCATGTTTTTATCGCAGCCACCAATGGCGACAATGCCATCAAAGCCTTGGCAGCCAACCACGGTTTCAATGGAATCAGCGATGACTTCCCGAGAAACCAGAGAATATTTCATGCCTTCGGTGCCCATGGAAATACCATCAGAAATGGTGATGGTATTAAAAATGACAGCTTTGCCGTTAGCGTCATCTACACCTTTTGCCGCATGGTCAGCCAATTTATTAATATGCATATTGCAGGGGGTCACCATGCTCCAGGTTGAAGCAATACCCACTTGTGGTTTGTTGAAATCTTCGTTGGTGAAGCCTACCGCATGCAGCATCGCGCGGCTGGGTGCGCGTTCCATGCCATTTACTACTTGAGAAGAAAAGGTGCGAGTGTTTTTGTCGCTAGATTGTGTCATGTCAGCGAGTTCCTAAAGGTAAATAGTATTATTATATGCTATGTGCTTGAGGCAATACAGTGCGATTATTTAACCGAAATAGCAGGGAGTTAAAAAGTATCCCATCTACTCGATTTTCTTCGCCAGCTTATTCTTGGAATTATTAAACCCAGGAAAATACCTGCAAAAGCTAATATACCCCCGTAGATGAACCAAGTTTGATTGGTGCTATTTTCCAAGGTTTGTTTGTCGCGTTTGAGTTGCTGTAATTCCCTTTCGGCGTTGACTACGCGTTCTTGCAGCTGATCACGTTGCTGTTTTAGTTGTAGTGTGTTGGCGGTAGTTTGCTGAAGATTGGAAAGTTCCTGGCTGATTTGGTCTTTTTGTTCGCCTAACGAGCGGTTGTCAGAAACCTCATTGGTATGTTCACTTTTTAATATTTCTAGCTCGGTTTCTATTTGTTTGCTTTTGGATCTTAGTTGCTCTAACTTTTCGGTAGCTATTTTTAAATACCAGCTGTTGGTGTGATTTTTTTTGGTATGGCGACTTAGGATGTAGCCTTTAGACCCTTTTGGGGTTTGTACTTTAATGTACCCATGGGATTCACGTTTTAATACGGTCAGTGGCGTACCACTAGGTAGCATTTTAACAATTTTGCTTTTCTGGCTCGAGTCGCTTCTCAGAGTAAGTTCGAGATCATCTGTGACGTAGATTGTTTCAGCATTAGCTGTCCAGCTTAAAAATAAAATCACTAAAAATAGAAGGCGTTTTTTCACAAAAAATCCTGGGAATAAATTATAGAGAAAATTAACTGCACATCAGCAATTCCAATAACGCTTTTTGTGCATGTAGACGGTTTTCCGCCTCTTGAAAAATGACGCTTTGTGGGCCGTCAATAACTTCAGCGCTAACTTCTTCGCCGCGATGAGCAGGTAGGCAATGCATAAACAAGGCATCTGAGTTAGCATTTTTCATAATATCTGTTGTTACCTGGAAATTAGCAAACTCTTTTACCCGCAGTTCTTGTTGTTCTTCTTGGCCCATGCTGGCCCATACATCGGTAACGATCAGGTCGCTATCTTTACTGGCAGATATTGGGTTGTCGAAGAAACTGATACTGTTACCTGCGGCTTCGACAAGAGCGGCATTGGGCTGATAGTTTGCAGGGCAGCTAATGTTGAGTTTGAAGTCAAGAAGTCGAGCCGCATTGATATAGGAATGGCACATATTATTGCCATCACCAATCCATGTAACGGTTTTGTTCTTAATATCACCGCGCAGCTCAAAATAAGTTTGTAGGTCCGCGAGCAATTGGCAAGGATGCAATAAATCTGTCAAGCCGTTGATGACCGGGACGCTGGAATATTTGGCAAAAGTAGTGACTGTTTCATGTTTATAGGTTCTAAGCATGACGCAATCTACCATGCTGGAAATAACTCGAGCACTATCTTCCAGTGGCTCACCTCTGCCTAATTGGGTGTCCCTTGAAGACAAA
>JAUXDP010000173.1 GCA_030618325.1 Methylococcaceae bacterium
TAGCTGCCTATGTTGTGTCGTTAAAATAGGGATTTGTTCAACAATTTCCAACCATTCGGGTAAATAGCCGTGACTGGATAATTCAAAAGCTTTTTCCAGTTGTTGTGGCAATAGGTCTACCCAATGTTGAGCCTTTTTATCTGATAAAAATTCGTAAAGGGGTTGATAGTCAATCATTTTAAAGCAAGCATCGAAGTAAAATTAAAATACTGGAACCAGACCTCAGCACTGCTAAATCCAGCATTTAATAATCGTTGTTGATGCTGCTTAAAGGTTTCCGGAAGCAAAACATTTTCCAAGGCAGTCCGTTTCTGGCTAATTTCCAGATCACTATAGCCATTGGCTTTTTTAAAAATATGATGCATTTCGGTTTGTAACGCTTGCTGTTTCGGGTCAGAAAACTTTATTTTTTCCGATAGAATTAAAATTCCCCCTGGTAACAGTCCTTGATAAATTTTATTGAGTAGCACCTGGCGGTCGTTTATCGGGATAAATTGTAAGGTAAAATTGATGACTACTACGGATGCATTCTCAATACTAATGTCGCGGATGTCCGAGCATTGCAGCTCTACATTTACCTGAGAAGGATCTTGAGCAATCAGTTTTTCGCAATGTTGCAACATCGCCTGCGAATTATCAACGGCAATGATACGGCAATGTTCATTTGTAATTTGGTTGCGCATAGATAAAGTGGCGGCACCCAAAGAACAGCCTAGGTCATAACAAACACTATTGGATTGAGCAAATTTTCCCGCAAGTAAGCCTATCGCCGAAATAATGGTATTGTAGCCAGGAACCGAACGAACAATCATGTCGGGAAAAACTGTAGCGACTGTTTCGTCAAATTTAAATGGTTCTATTTCGCCGACTGGACTGGTATAAATAGAATCTTTCTCTTTCATATTGGCTGATTACCTTAAAAACTGGTAGATTGTATACCCATCACACACAGGTTTTCCAGTCGCTTGACGTGCATTTTTTGTCCGGTGACGGCGTTGTTCCTCCTTACATAGAGTGGCAATGCTGTGTCATCACGCCTTGTCACGAACAAAAAGCCACACACCATTCAACTACAAAACCTATCTGCGATAGGCATTCAAATAACTTTTTAATAATTTAACTAATGCAAAAAAATGACATCACAAAAGTAAAAAATTATTTGCTATCGCTACAAGATAAGATATGTTCAGCGTTGGAACGTGAAGATTCCGGCGCTATATTCATAGAAGATGCCTGGGAACGTGAAGAAGGCGGCGGTGGGCGAACACGAGTTTTAACCGGTGGCAACGTTTTTGAGCAAGCAGGGGTGAATTTTTCCCATGTTTTTGGAGATAATCTTCCAACTTCTGCAACAGCTAATAGGCCAGAGTTGGCAGAACGAAAATTTCAGGCGATGGGAGTTTCTTTAGTCGTTCACCCCGATAACCCTTATGTGCCTACCTCACATGCGAATGTACGTTTTTTTATTGCTGAAAAGCCAGGAGAACCAGCAATTTGGTGGTTTGGTGGTGGTTTTGATTTAACACCGTTTTATGCTTTTAAAGAAGATGTGATACATTGGCATAAAACGGCTCGAATGGCTTGCAAACCCTTTGGAGAAGATGTTTATCCCAGATATAAAAAATGGTGCGATGACTATTTCTATTTAAAACATCGTTATGAAACCCGCGGTGTGGGTGGCTTATTTTTTGATGATTTAAATGCGGGAGGCTTTGAGCCTAGTTTTGCATTTATGCAAAGTGTTGGCGATCACTATTTAGAGGGTTATCTACCCATCGTACAAAAAAGAAAAGAAATAACTTTCGGTGAACAAGAAAAATCTTTCCAGCTTTATCGGCGTGGCCGTTATGTAGAATTTAATTTGGTATATGACCGAGGAACTTTGTTTGGATTGCAGTCTGGCGGTAGAACTGAGTCTATTCTAATGTCCTTACCTCCGGTCGTTAACTGGCGATATAACTGGAAACCTGAGCTGGGTAGTGCTGAGGAAAAGTTGTACAAGGAATATTTACAGCCTCGGGATTGGCTGGGTGATAGTTAGATAGATTCCAGATTTTCGCTTGTACTTCAAATAGTTGATCCACTTTTTATATTTTCTGGTAGCCAACCAAGCTTGGACCAGCACATTAGTTTTAACAGGAAAAACATGCTTTTACTCTCAAAGAAACAAGATTGGCTAAGTAACATACGCGGCGATCTTTTAGCTGGAACGGTAGTCGCTTTGGCATTGATACCCGAGGCGATTGCCTTTTCTATCATTGCCGGAGTGGATCCAAAAGTAGGACTCTATGCCTCTTTTTGTATTGCTGTAATTACGGCGATTATTGGTGGCAGACCGGGAATGATTAGCGCTGCAACTGGAGCAATGGCGCTGTTAATGGTGACCCTGGTTAAAGAACATGGCTTGCAGTATTTATTGGCAGCATCATTATTGACTGGTGTTATTCAGCTTATTGCCGGATATTTTAAACTCGGTAGTTTGATGAGTTTTGTATCTCGTTCTGTAGTGACCGGTTTCGTAAACGCCTTGGCGATACTTATTTTTATGGCGCAATTACCGGAATTAACCAATGTCTCCTGGCATGTCTACGCGATGACCGCAGGTGGGTTAGGTATTATTTATTTATTCCCCTATATCCCTTTTATTGGTAAATCTGTTCCCTCACCATTAGTGTGTATTCTTGTGCTTACCGGCATTGCTATATATTTGCAACTGGATATCCGTAACGTAGGTGATATGGGGGAATTGCCCGATACACTGCCACTATTTTTGTGGCCGGAAGTACCGCTAAATCTGGAAACTTTAAAAATCATCTTGCCCTATTCCGTACCATTGGCGGTGGTCGGTTTGCTGGAATCATTAATGACTGCCACGATAGTCGATGATTTAACCGATACTTCAAGTGATAAAAACCGCGAATGTAAAGCGCAAGGTATTGCAAATATGGGTGCAAGCCTGCTGGGAGGCATGGCAGGTTGTGCGATGATTGGGCAGTCCGTTATCAATATCAAATCAGGTGGACGAGGGCGTTTATCAACTCTGTTTGCTGGCATCTTACTATTAATCATGGTGGTGTACTTGAGTGAATGGATTTCCCTAATCCCGATGGCAGCTCTGGTTGCTGTAATGATTATGGTTTCTATCGGTACGTTTAGCTGGACATCTATTCGTGAATTAAAAACCCATCCGCTTTCTGCCAGTGTGGTGATGATTATGACGGTGATTGTCGTAGTTTGGACACATAATTTAGCTTATGGCGTGTTTGTCGGTGTGTTACTCGCATCTTTATTCTTTGCTAACAAAATCAGCCATTTTATGTATATTGAATCGGAATTTGATGAAGAAAATGATACTCGTACCTATCATGTTATAGGACAAATATTTTTTAATTCAGCTGATAAATTTATAGCAGGCTTCAATTTCAAAGAGGCCGTTGAAATAGTGGTCATCGATTTACATCGCGCACATTTTTGGGATATTACCTCGGTTACTGCGTTGGATAAAGCAGTGTTAAAGTTTCGAAGAGAAGGAGCAGAGGTTAAATTGATTGGTCAAAATGAAGCCACATCAACCATCATTGATCGCTTTGGCATTCATGATAAACCGGAAGAAATTGAAAAAGTAATGGGGGGTCACTAATGGACAATAATAAACAAATAATTTTGGCTTGTATTGATGGCTCTAAACTCAGTGAAGCAGTTTGTGATTACGCAGCCTGGATAGCACAACGTGTTGACGCACCATTAAAATTACTGCATACCATAGACCATCACCATGAGAAAGCCGAAACCGCAGACTTATCTGGCAACTTTGGCATAGATGGCCGCGATCATCTGCTTGAAGAAATGACTGACCACGAACAACAGTCAGGTAAGCTGCGGATACAGCAAGGTAAAGAACTCTTAAAAACAGCGAAGCAACGCGTCATTCAAGATGGCATTATAGATCCCATCACTAGTTTGCAACATGGGGCTTTGATAGAGTCACTGATCGAGCTTGAAGAAAGTATCCGAGCCCTTGTCATCGGTGTACGGGGGAAAGTACATGAAAATCAATCTGATAAGATCGGAGCAAAACTTGAATCCCTGATCCGCGCTTTACATCGCCCCATTCTGGTTGTTAACGGCGAATTTAACACGCCTCAAAACATCATGATTGCCTACGATGGCAGCGAAGCAGCCGAAAAAGCCGTTGATATGGTAGCAACCAGCCCCCTGTACAAAGGACTTACTTGTCATCTGGTCTGTGCCGGGAAAAAAGCCACAGCAGATAACCTCCTTGAGAAAGCAGCCCAAAAACTTAGCGCCGGGGGTGATAAAGAAATTATTACTACCAGACTAAAAGGTAAAGCCGAACATGAGCTTTGTGAATATCAGGACAGTCATAATATCGACATGACCATCATGGGCGCTTTTAGCCATACCCGCATTCATGATCTTTTATTGGGAAGTTTTACCGTCAAAATGTTGATGAATACCAAAAGGTCTCTACTCTTGCTTAGATAACTCGGTCTTATTATTTAATGGCCTTATAAAATCAACCAAACTGTACAGATGTACCTTCTCTATCAAAAGCGACATATTTCGATAGGTCGCCACCCATCTCTACAGTTTGCACCATCGCTTTAAGTGGCTGATCTGCTTCACTGGAACTTGGGGCAACCCCATTTCTACCAGAAAGACCCACAACTAATACAAGTTGCCAATCTTGTCCCATTTGCTTGGACTCTTCCACCAGATCTGAAAAGCTGCCCAATTCGTCTAAAGTTTTGTCAACACACATAATCGGCTGCAACTCGCCACCCCGACCAGAATTAAAACGATTTGCTTCTGCATCTTTATGATTTTCAGGTAGAGATGCCCTTAAAAAAACAAACAGTAAGCGTTGTGGTTCCGCTTGTTGTTTTGCTGCTAATAGCAAGGATTCGTAATTAGTAATATTAATGTTCTCACTCATTTCGGTTAAATATATGAATTTGATGACATAGGACTGAGTGTACTAAAATATTTAAAAAAAACCTAGCTATCTCTCCGAATATAGTCTGTAGTGTCTTTACTTGTGGATCGCTGCGTTTGCTATTCCCCGGATAGGATTTATTTATTAATTATCCCCAGAACCAGTGAAAGTGCGTTAGAATTTCAAGTCTTTTGGTAAAGTCGACTATCAGCCCAAGCCAGACGTTCTGAACTTGTAATTTACCTATCTGCTTCCTGAGTGCGACTTTCCCCCATGAAACTATAGTTTTACATGGCTATATACAAGCCACAGGTTGAAAATGTAGGATGGGCTTTAGCCCCTCCCACATTTTTTATAAGCACTTTTTCGTATAATTGGGGAGTTTGGCAATTCAACTTCTCTTCAACCTGTGCTTGTTAAAAGCCATGTAACTCAATGACTTTGGATTCTCTTTATTTTCGAAATACTAGTAATACTATCCAATTCTGAAGAAGCATTCTGTTCGGTATCATTCAGATGATGAATGAAATCTCCTATGGATGCCTTATTACCGACCAGGCTTAACTTTTTGCGGATATTTCGGCGATGCGATTTAATCGTTTCCGGTGAGACAAACATTTTATCTGCTATTTCTTCTGTAGTCATATTTTTGTTAATCATGGCAAATACCTTAAGCTCTTTGCGTGACAACGGATGAATTTTTAGCAAATCTGTTACTGCGCATGGATCGGGGTCTTCATGACCGAGGTCATGGTCTAATTTGGTGAGGTATTTATCTAGTAAATTTAACTGTCCCTCATACAAACTGAGTTCATTATTATTTTTGACATTCTTAAGTAGCGATAAAATTAAAGCTTTTGACTTCAGAATAATCTCATCTTTATCATCGACTAATTGTTTAGTTTCAGGAAGCTTGACTGCCTCTGGCTGGAATTCGATTATTTCATCCTGCCATTGTTTAGAATGATTCAACTCCCTTATTAAAATATCATAGATCAGATCCAGCTTAGTCATTACTGATCCTAAAGATGATTCCATATGGCTGAAACATAGGGCATGTCTGACAGTCTCGAATAAAGTTGCCGCAGAACAGGGTATTTGTAAGATGCTATTTTGTCCAACTTCGTTCATCAGTGGCATCTTATCTGTTGGTTTTACAAGGATCACTATACCCGGCTTTTGGGCGTGCTCGAATGACTGATCAGCGCTTTCTGATAAGAAGTCGGAGTTACCATAGAATTTTTGATCCATACAAACCAGCTGTGGAGACAAAGCTTTAACAGTCGATATTTCAGGAGATTTGTTGAGTTCCACCGTTTCCATTCCCCATGCTGAAAAATATTGTTTTAAAGGCTCTCGTATCTTATTTTCTTCGCTTGCTAGCAGTATCTTGATATGCTCCATGATTGTCTCCCTGAATATTGATCATAACTTGTAGGTAATAGGGTTATTCGGTTGCTTAACCTCTATTCCTGATTAATAATTGCACTTAAGAATTCGTAAATCCGTATTTTTTCCACGGGACTATTGAATCATTAGTTTATCCATTAAGATATTAGTATGATTACTTATACGAACAAACAGTATTTAACCAAAAAGTAGAATATGTGTTGATCCCAGTGGTTATCCCACTACCATTGACTTAAGAGAAATCTGGTTTTGTAGGAGTGGCTTTAGCTACGATTTCGCAGATTCGGTCGCGGCTAAAGCCCCTCCTACCCAAACAAAACCAATTTGTTTTTCTTAAGTCAACGGCAGTGAGTGGTTATTCAGGATTATATTTAACTTTATCAACACATTG
>JAUXDP010000123.1 GCA_030618325.1 Methylococcaceae bacterium
CGCAACGATGGGTCGGGCAGATAGGAAACAATCACTTTATTAAGAACGGTCGCGCAGACTTTACCGGTAGTCACTTGTTTAAAAAGATCAAACGCTTTGTTGGCGGTAATTGATTCTGCCCCCATACCCAAAAATGTTTGCTGTAACCCAGTGTATTGTTGGTTATCAGCAAAGGCATAATGATAAAAGATCAGTAGTTCTTTCCCTTGCTGCTGAAGTGCCTGCCACTGGTCTTGAAACAGTAATTCGGATAGCCGAGCGTCAGCTAAAGGGTCATTTAAACCATCCCGTACCAGTTTGTAGTTTTTTACCAGGCGGTGATATGGGTTTTCCGGGAAGGCGAGAGGGGAAAGATATAAGGTGTCAACTATGGGTTTGCTTAAAAAATTAAAATTTGTCGAAATGGCTCGACAAAGTGGCAAGTCATGATGCAGAATATTATGACCTAACAGATAGGTTGCTTCTTTTGTGAAATAATCAAGCTCAGACAGTACTTTTATAATGTCAAAAGGTGCTTTGCGGGTAAATGTTTTGTTTTGAAAGGCTGCGCCAACGGAAAAAATATCACCATTCGGGGTGGATTCTAGATCAAAGCTGCAACAGTTGTTGGTAAAAATTTGTTTATCCATTTGAGAGGTATTTTAACGCTGTTTAGGTTTTTTTCTTAACTCCTGTGTGTTTTGTAGTTTTATTAACTAAGAAAATTTACTTTCTTCATGAAACCATAAGGAATACATGGCATTATCGACGTATTCTCCAAAATTACATTTGGAGAAACTTACTTTTTTATTTATGGGGTTTCAATATGACTAAATTATTTACGACGATACTATTAAGTTCAGCTTTTGTTTTAACGGGCTGTGATCAAGCTAACGAGGCAGCGACAGATGCTTCAGGTGCTGCTAAAGGTTTGGCTTTTCAAGCCGAAGAAGCTGGCACTAATGCAGTAGAAGGCGCACAAGATATGGCAGAAACAGCTGTTATTGGTTCTAAGGAATTAGCTGCTCAAGCAGCAGATGTAACTAAGGAAGCTGCTGCAAACGTGGCGGAAGGTGCTTCAGATATGGCTACAACTACCGTTGATGGGTCTAAAGAATTGGCTGCTGATGCAGTAGATGCGGTTCAAGATGCTGGAACAAGTGTGGCGGAAGGTGCCTCAGATATGGCAACACAAGCAGTTGATACAACTGAAAGTGCTTCTTCTGATGTTGCCGAAGGTACAAAAGACGTAGCATCAAGTGCTGTTGATAGTGCTCAAGAACAAGCTACTGAGGTTGCAGTTGACAAGGCAAATGAAGCTATTATGAATAAAGAACAAGAGACAGCTGTTGGTGGTGTTTTGGCTGAATAGGTTAGATCATTTCGATATCGTTAAGAATTTATCACCGTACACCGTAGCTGGTGTGCGGTGATAAAAGCTGACAAGAGGCTTCCTGCATCTTGGCATTACATAGTAATAATTTCATCCTCAGTCGCAATTAACACCACATCCGCTGGATGAATTGCAAATATCCCTACTGTAACAACACCGGCAATATTTTTGATGGTTTTCTCAAGCTCAAGAGGGTTAATAATATCCATATTATGCACGTCAATAATCGGGTTGCCATTGTCACTGGTGAAGCCTGCCCGTAGTTCCGGTTGACCACCTAGTTTTACCATTTCACGGGCAACGTAACTTTGTGCCATTGGGATAACTTCGATAGGTAATGGAAATTTTCCAAGTACATCTACTTTTTTTGACTCATCAGCTATGCAAATAAATTTATCGCTGGCAGCAGCCACAATTTTTTCTCGTGTTAAAACACCACCACCGCCTTTTATTAATTGTTTGTGCGGATTAATTTCGTCGGCACCATCGACATAAACGTCAAGTTTCCCGGTTGCATTCAAGTCAAGTACAGGAATACCCAGTTTTTTCAATCGTTCAGTAGTCATTTCAGAGCTGGAAACAGCACCTTCAATAGCAGATTTGTTTTCTGCCAGACAGTCAATAAAGTGATTAACAGTGGATCCTGTGCCAACGCCAACAATAGAAACCCCTTTTATATATTCAATAGCAGCTTCAGCTGTTTTTCTTTTTAATTCATCTTGTGTCATACCTGTTTCCTAATTTAAGTTTATAGTTATTCAAGGTTGGTATATTTATTCCGTCAACCCACCTAACCTATAGGATAATACCCCAGATAATCATAAATTACAGCTGTTTTATCAATGATTCAAAGCTATATAGAAAAAATTTTACGCGCCAAAGTTTACGATGTGGCTGAGGAAACACCGTTAGATAAGGCATCTGGCTTATCTTCGAGATATAAGAATTCAATCTATCTGAAGCGGGAAGATTTGCAATCAGTTTATTCTTTTAAATTACGCGGCGCTTATAACAAGATCTACCAGTTGAATGAATCAGAAAAACAACAGGGAGTTATAGCCGCATCAGCGGGAAATCATGCTCAAGGTGTTGCTCTAGCAGCTAAAAAACTGGGGATTAAGGTGTTAATTGTGATGCCAAAGACGACCCCTGAGATAAAAGTACACTCGGTTAAAGAAAAAGGGGCGAAGATAGTACTGTTTGGCGACTCTTACGATGAAGCTTATGAACATGCCGTTGAGTTAGCAGCAGAAAAGCAGCTGGTTTTTATTCATCCCTACGATGATCCCGATGTTATTGCCGGTCAGGGAACCATTGGTATGGAGATTTTGCGGCAATATTCGACTGAAATTTCAGCAATATTTGTACCCGTTGGTGGGGGGGGGTTAATTGCGGGTATTGCTGCTTACGTTAAATTTGTTAGCCCCGAAACTAAAATTATCGGAGTAGAGCCTGATGATGCAGACTGTTTAAATAAAGCCCTGATTGCTGGGCGGCGAGTCAAGTTAGAACAAGTTGGACTGTTTGCAGACGGGGTTGCGGTTAAGCAAATCGGTAAAGAACCATTTCGGTTATTGCGCCATCTGGTTGATGAGGTCGTGACGGTTAATACGGATGAGATTTGTGCGGCAATCAAGGATGTCTTTGAAGATACTCGATCAGTACCTGAGCCTGCTGGAGCGCTAGCAGTTGCTGGACTTAAAAAATACCTCGAACGTGAACAAATCAACAATAAAACTTTTGTTGCTATCGAAAGTGGGGCGAATATTAATTTCGATCGACTACGTTATGTCAGCGAGCGTTCTATGGTTGGAGAACACAAGGAAATACTGCTAGCTGTGGAGATTCCCGAAGTTGCGGGTACCTTTCTGGAATTTTGCAAGGTTTTGGGGGAACGTAGCGTAACCGAGTTTAACTATCGTTATTTTGACAATAAGGTTGCCCATATATTTGTCGGGGTTTCTAGTAGTAATCATGCAACTGATCGAAAAAATTTGCTCAAAGCGCTTGAGCAGCAGCACTTCAAAGTTGTTGATATGACTACAAATGAATTGGCAAAAGAACATATCCGCTACATGGTAGGGGGGCATGCTCCTCATTTGCTGAATGAATTTATTTATAGTCTGGAATTTCCGGAACGGCCCGGCGCATTACTAAAGTTTTTAACAGTCGTTGGTGGGCGTTGGAATATTAGTTTGTTTCATTACCGTAATCACGGTGCCGCGTTTGGTAAGGTGTTGATAGGTTTGCAAATACCAAAGTCCGAGAAAAAAGCTTTTCAGAAGTGTCTGGATAATTTGGGGTTTGTTTATCAAGAAGAAACTACTAATCCGGCATACCAGCTTTTTGCAGGAGGAAATGAAGGTTAGTAGTTTATTGTACGCACCAAGTATTTAAGAGATATTTTTAGATTTTTCCAAATTTCCGGCGTGCAAGCCACACTCTTTCTTATTTCCTGATTCCCACCACCAGCGACCGGCGCGCTCATGTTGGTTCGGTAATACAGGTCTGGTACAAGGTTCACAGCCTATACTAATGTAGCCTTTTTTATGCAATTCGTTGTAGGGCACCTGATAAGCTTCAATATGATCCCAAACTTGGGCCGAGCTCCAATTCAGCAGTGGATTAAATTTAATCAAGCTATGGTTTTCGCTGGAAAAGCGAGTATCAACTTCCACTTCGGGAATATTCTGTCGGGTTTCTAGGCTTTGATCTTTGCGCTGCCCAGTAATCCAGGCATCCAGGTGGGTTAATTTTTTCGATAAAGCTTCAATTTTGCGAATGCCACAACATTCTTGATGGCCATCTTGATAAAAGCTGAACAGGCCTTTGTTTTTGACAAATTTATCCAGTACTTCGTTGTTAGGTGTTAATAGTTCGATATCAATTTGATAATGATTTCTGACTTTTTCTATAAACTGGTAAGTTTCTGGGTGGAGTCGGCCAGTATCCAGTGTGAAAACCTGAATATCCTTTCTGATATTGAGAGCAAGATCAATTAGTACCACATCTTCAGCACCGCTGAAGGAAATGGCGATATTATCAAAACTATCTAATGCCTTCCGCAGGATTTTTCGTGGGTTTTTGTCTTTTAATTCAGTTTGTAGTGAGTCGATATCAGTTTTCATGGTTTTAAAGAAGAGTTAGCAGTCCAGAGATTGATCTTGCGAAAAATAGCTTTTTAAAAAATTAGGAAAAGAATTGTAATCAAATGCCTCAATATTCTTTTGCGTAATAAAAGATTGCTCGGCTTGCTTGTTAAGTTCCTCCGTGAGTTCTGGCGACAATCTTTGATTCTTGAAAAATTGTCGATGCTGTTCAGAAATATCCAATGCGTAGGGAGCAAAGGGTTGTTGCTGTTTTTCCATGCTTGCAAGGATGCGGGCGGAAGGGGTGCGATCGGCAGTGGCGACTAATTTTTTTTGTTCTACCAATGACTGACTGTACGGTTTTAGTTCATTACCTTGGTCAAGTGCAGTACAAATGGGTTGCATAGCCTCTAGAATCTCATTAGCCCAATCCTGTAAGCTAATTTTTTGATCCCCTTTATGCAACACCAGATTGGGTTTTCTGCCTTGATTAGCTACTGCAAGCTGATTTTTATCATTGTACTTTTGTTGTTCTGTCTGAATCGGTGGGCTATCCTGAAATAAACAGGTAAGAAGGAAGGCTTCTAGAAAGTGACTGCGGCTTTCATCAATCCCAATTGGGTTAAATAAATCCAGATCCAGAGAGCGAACCTCTATATAACGGACACCTCTTTCTCTTAATGCATGAGTAGGCTTTTCACAGGATTTGGCGATTTGCTTAGGCCTGATAATGCTATAAAATTCATTTTCAATCTGTAGGATATTGCTGTTCAGTTGCCGGTATTCACCATCCACTTCTACGCCGATTTTTTCGTATTCAGGGTAAGGTGTGGTAATGGCTTTGCCCAAGCTTTCTACATAGCCATGCAAGGAATTGTAGTCAATATCCAAGCTAGCCTGGTTTGTACTTTTATAACCAATATCGCTCATGCGTAACGATGTGGCGTAGGGATGAAACAGGGTATATTGATCAAATTCTTCAAAATGTTCAATCAATTGAGGTCGACTTTTGAAAAAAGATTTACAGATGGCGGGCGAGGCACCGAACAGATAAAGGATTAGCCAGCCTTGATGCAGAAAATTTCGTATCAGGCCAAAGTATGACTCGGAAATATAGTCCTGTAAATTGCCAGATTTGTTTTCTATCTCCATTAACACCGGCCAAAGCGCTTCTGATACTGAGTAATTAAAATGAACACCTGCGATGGATTGCATGGTTCGGCCATAGCGCCAGGCCAGCCCCTGGCGGTATATATGTTTCATTTGGCCAATATTGGAGCGGCCGTATTTGGCAATAGGAATACTGGTATCACCATTTATTCCACAGGGCATACTTGCTGCCAGGAGTAATTCATCATCTAAGTTATCAGCTACAAATTGGTGAATATTGTGTAAGAATAGCAAAGTATCCTTTATATCGGCAAATGGTGGCGTAATGAGCTCTAGTAAAGCTTCTGAATAATCGGTGGTGATATGTGGATGAGTCAGCGCAGCGCCTAATGATTGAGGATGAGGGGTTTGAGCAATAAAGCCTTTTTGGTTGATGCGTAGGCTTTCTTTTTCTATACCTTTGAGACCTAGCGTTAAGAGTTGATGGTGTCCTTTATCCAGTAGTTCGGCTAAATATTGTGGCTTGCGAGAGCTCAAATTAACAAATCCTGTTAGGTTATAATGGGCCTATTATAAAGGCAATTATTGAATTAAAAAATATTATCGTGAATGAGGTTAAATCTTTGGACAGGCAACCCGCCGAAGTGTTGCATAGCATTTTTGGTTATGAAACCTTTCGTGGTCAGCAGCAGGAGATTATTCAGCAATTAATTCATGATCAGGACGTTTTAGTGCTGATGCCTACCGGTGGCGGAAAATCGTTATGCTATCAGCTTCCGGCAATCATACGTGATGGGGTGGGAGTCGTCATTTCTCCGTTGATTGCTTTAATGCAAGATCAAGTCAATGCCCTACACCAACTGGGGGTTAAAGCCGCATTTCTAAATTCCACGTTGTCTTTGGAAGAAGTTCAGCAAACCGAACAGCAGTTGCTCAATAATGAGCTGGATTTGTTGTATATAGCCCCTGAGAGATTGACATCCCCCCACACTGCCAGTTTATTTAAACGCTTGAAAATTGCTTTGTTTGCAATCGATGAAGCGCACTGTGTTTCTCAATGGGGACATAACTTTCGTGCTGATTATTTGCAACTTTCCTTGTTGCACGAACGTTTTCCAGATATACCCAGAATCGCTCTGACCGCAACAGCCGATGAACGGACGCGCAAGGAAATCATCCAACGCTTAAACCTGGGAGAAGCCAAACATTTTATTAGCGGATTCGACCGGCCTAATATCCGTTATCGCATCGTTCAGAAGCAAAGTGCCCGGGAACAGCTTCTGAACTTTATTCAAAATGAACATGCTGGTGATGCCGGTATTGTCTATTGCCTGTCACGAAAAAAAGTCGATGCAACCGCAGAATGGCTGAATAATAAAGGGATCGCGGCTTTACCTTATCATGCCGGAATGGGTGCGTCACAACGCCAGCAAAACCAGCATCGGTTCTTAATGGAAGAAGGCTTGATTATTGTTGCGACCATTGCATTTGGTATGGGTATCGACAAGCCCAATGTTCGTTTTGTCGCACATCTAGACTTGCCAAAAAGTATTGAAGCCTATTATCAGGAAACCGGACGTGCTGGGCGCGATGGATTACCTGCCAATGCCTGGATGGTTTATGGTTTGCAAGATGTCGTCACCTTAAGACAAATGTTGGAAGGCTCTAATGCGGATGAGACCCATAAACGGGTTGAGTTACATAAACTAGATTCCATGTTGGGCTTATGTGAACAGGTGAGTTGTAGGCGGCAAGCGTTATTGGCCTATTTTGGCGATCAGCTGGAGCAGCCGTGTGGTAATTGTGATACTTGCCTAGAGCCAGTCGAAACTTGGGATGGTACCTTGGCGGCACAACAGGCACTATCCTGTATTCATCGTACCGGACAACGATTCGGGGTTAATTATTTGCTTGATGTGTTGTTAGGTAAAGCAACCGAGAGAGTGAAAAGTTTTGGTCATGATCAATTAAGTACCTTTGCTTTGGGTAAAGATCTCGATGAATTTCAGTGGCGTTCAGTATTTCGGCAATTAGTTGCCAGACGTTTGGCAATTGTGGATCTTGAGGGCTATGGCGGCTTGCAACTCAGTGAAACATGTCGTCCAGTTTTGCGCGGAGAACAACAGGTCATGTTGCGCAAGGATATCAAGATACAAAAAACCAAACGCAGTCAGAATAAAAAGGGCCTTGCAAAAGTCAAAAACAATGAATTTTGGGAAGCTCTGCGGGCTAAACGAAGAGAAATTGCTGATGCTCAGGATGTTCCTCCCTTTGTGATTTTTCACGATGCAACCTTGATGGCAATGATGGAGGAAATGCCTGCTAAACTGCAACAATTTGCTCAAATTTCCGGAGTGGGAGAGCGAAAACTAGAGCTGTATGCGAATGATTTTATGGAAGTTATTAATAAATATAAAGATTATGAATCTGATCAGCAGGTCACTGGTTTGTCGGAAACCATTTTGGAATCACTTGATTTGTTTCGTTTGGGGCATTCAGTTGATGAAATTGCTGAACAAAGGGCATTGAAAATAACAACTATTTATGTACATCTGGCAGACGCATTAGCACTAGGTCAGGTTAAGTTGAATGAAGTTATTAAATTAAGCGAAACTGAAATTAAAGAAATTGAAGATACTATTCTCAGTTTGCCTGAAGATCAGAAAGATGCTTTGAAACCAGTCTATGAAGCGTTGAATGGTTCCTATGATTATGGTGTTATACGTTGTGTCCGTGCAGCGCTACAAAATGAAACGAGTGGGAGTTCTGAATCATGAAATTAATATTTATTCACTTTACAAAAATGTAACATATTCCTAAGCAGGTAAATAAGATGTGTTAACAATTTTCAGGACACAAAGACACATGTTTTTTTGAGGGAAAATAATTAACACCTTCTAACGATTTAAAATCTATATCTTATGTCCATATTACAGCTTTAAACTTTTGACCAGTGGCGTAAATAATACTGTCAACTAATGGCAACTTATAGTCAATACTATAATTGGCAGCATCAATAGCTAAAGAGCTATCAAGCGATACAATTTTGCCTTATTCCATATGAGCAATAGCTTCCAAAGCCATACCTTCATCCCGGTGACGAAAAATATATTTAAAAACTTCGGTAATAGTAATGCTAGGAACAATTAACTTTTCAATATTCTCTATCGGAGTTGAAAATATTTTTGCATTGGAATCACCTGCGAAATAGGAAAACCACACTGATGAATCTACTACATTATTCATATAATACGGTCTACATCTCGTGGTACTTCCGTATCGATACCCTTTAAGAAGCCTCTCATTTCACTCATTGGCTTGGTGGGAATTAGCTCTATACGGTTGCAATAGGTGAGCATCTGTTTTTTTTGTCCCGATATTATTCCCATAGACTCTCTTACATCTTTCGGAATAACTACCTGAAATTTTGGGGAAACTGTTACATCTCTCATGACTAACCTCATCGATATAAACATGGTATTACTTTAACCATATCGATAGGTTTTATCAAACTACATAATACCAAATTCTGTGGCCGTTGGCAGATGAACGATGATAAAAAATGACCTTCGAAAGCAAGCTACGCTACCAGCTGTCAACTGGAATTTTTTGGTGGTCATATAGAGGTTAGCTATTTTATTTAGCCAACCAATAAACCCATTTTACTAAAGAACGAACCCTTTTCTGCGCCCGTTATAAATGCCAGACAAC
>JAUXDP010000146.1 GCA_030618325.1 Methylococcaceae bacterium
TAGGTGCTTTAACAATGACTTCAATAATAGTAGGGGTCAAGCGTTTGACTTCTTCTATCGTAGCCAGAAAAGCATTATCCATTTGCTGTTGAAATTGTTTTAGGGACTGGTCGCGGTCATGCTGTTGATTTGGATCAAGTTGCCTAATCTCTTGAGAAAATAATTCAACGACATAAGGGTAGCCGTCTTTTGCACTGGCCATTGCTTTAACCACGTTGCCAGCATATACCGGATGGTTGTCACCATAATAGCTAATGTAACGACCGTTTTCTTGGTAGGAAGTAAAAGGAGCTGGCTTGCCTATTTTTGGCGATTCAGTATCGTGGCTAGGTTGTAATTCGATAGCATTGTTTTGCCATTCAGGTTCAAAGCGCTGAAAAAATTTATTATCCATTTCGAATGCGCCGGGATGTTCATCCTGATAAATGGTGTTGGGGGAGGTTCCAGCGGCTACGTATAAGTTACGTAGTGACACATCGATTTCTTCTCCAGCTACCCAGCGGCCATCCTGTTCGGTCATTTTTTCAAACCGGACTGCTTTTAGATGTTGATTGTCATCAGTCAGGGCTTCTTTTGGATTCATGCCTTCTGCCCAGGCGATACCTTCTTCCAGTGCTTTTTCAATTTCCTCATGATTTTGCGTATAGGCGGGAGCGTTCCTCATGCTTTTTCGATAAAACAGAGTGACACCACCCCAGGCATTGAGTAAAGGTTGAAAGTCAGGTTCTTCTCTTGCGGCCAAAGCCCGGTCACGTTCGTTGCGTATTGCCTCTCCGTGACTTAAAAATTCTTCAAGGATTTCCTGCTCTTCTGCATCAAATCGAGCCATTAAGGTTTCTTTGCCGTATTTGGCTAATAACCTCTCATAACGATCCAGAGTTTTTTCTACCTGAACCGGATAATAAGCCAATAATTCCGTTGCCGTATCCGTTGCTGTCAAACCACCACCGATCACGCCTGCTGGTAGTCGAACCTGTAGATTCGCCAGTGATGATGCCTTTGCAGCACCGGTAAGTTGCAAGCCCATCAAAAAGTCTGATGCCTTGCGAATGCCCCGAACCAGATTGTTTTTTAGGCCAATGATGGTTGGTCGACCAGCACCCACTGCGATGGCAATATGATCGAAGCCAAGCACCCAGGAATCTTCGATGGTTAAAGTACCACCAAAGCGAATACCGCCATAACTACTGAAAGTGTTACGCCGTGCCAAGGTCAGATAAATAACTTTAAGAAAATTTTTATCCCAACGCACCGTGATGCCATATTCTGCAACGCCGCCAAAACCAGCAAGAACGCGCTTATCTAGGTCTTCATACAGGGTATTAAAATCACGAATTGGCAAAGGTGAGGTATCATCTGATCCAACCAGTTCTTCAGGTAATGGTTCAATTTTCAAACCATCAATACCTACCACGCCGAAGCCTTCATTGATCAGGTAATGCGCGAGGGTATAACCTGCAGGGCCGAGACCAGCAACCAATATGTTTTTGCCATTATAGGGCAGGGCATGAGGCCGTTTGACGTTGAGCGGATTCCAGCGAGTTAGGAAGCTGTAAATTTCGAAACCGTAGGGCATAAATAGTACTTCGGTTAGTACATTGGTTTCGATCTGCGGAATATTGACCGGCTCTGTTTTTTGATAAATACAGCCTTTCATGCAGTCATTACAAATCCTGTGCCCTGTTCCAGGACACATTGGGTTATCAATTATGATCATGGCCAAGGCGCCAATGTCATCACCTTGTTTTTTTACCAGATGCATTTCTGAAATTTTTTCTTCCAGTGGGCAACCGATAATATTAACACCGAGTGGATTGGTCTTGAACTGACCATCTTTTTTGTTTTTCATGCCTTTGGAGCATGAGTCAGTATCGCGGTCGTGACAGTAGATACAATGATCTACTTCGTATAGAACTTCTCTTTGTTCCATGCGTTTGTCAGTTAAAGCAAAACCGTCACGCCGCCTACGCTTTTCTTTAGGCCCGGTTAAAGCAACGTAACCTTCAAGATGCTCTTCTTCAACCTCTACCAGATTATTAAAGTCGGTTCTTCCGGGGGTTTTGAATAGCATCCAGTTTTTGGTTAATGATTGTAATTCTGGATCCTGCCCCGCAATGTGTAACCAATGTTCCAGTTGATTTAGCAGAGTTGTTATAAAAGCTTCATCTTCGGTTTCAGCTAAAGCATCAGCAAAAAACTGATTGGCTTCCGTATTAGAAGAAAGGGATAGCGGTAGTTTCTTTATTTTAATATCAGCTGGATAATCGGAAGTTTTGTCTGCATTTAACGCGGCATAATGCATGGACAGACGAGTGAGTTCAGCACCTACCATGCTAATGGCTTGTTCGTAATCGGGGTTGTCAGGAGAAGTGGCGTTTATAAGTAAAGGAACGGTTTTTTTAATTTGTTTAATATCCCAGTCGGCAATATTTTCTTTTTTGAATTTTTTTGCGACTTTACTAACGACTTCCTTGCGGAAAAAGAACTCCGAATCAAATTCGCTAGTGATTATTTTTGCCTTATTTTCTCTTTCTTGTTCTACCTTGAATAAGGTTGCGACAAATTTTCCAACATAAGGTCCCATTTCGACAAGGATCTCTGAAATGTCTTCAGGTTTTAAATCTTTACCTTGGGTTTCCCGGTAATCTGAATATCGTAAAAAAAGATCTTTATCGTGAGCTTTAACGCTGTTATCGAAAACATTAAGGAGTTGTTCAAGTTTCTCCGGTTTGTATAAATCAGAATAAGAAAAGTTTGGGATGCCTAGCGATAAATTATTTTCAGTGCTGTTCATTATGTATTCGTAAGATTTAAGGATAATACATCTGGATATTCATAAAAGGATGAATATCCAGTTATTAATTACTGCGGACTATTCTAGGATTATCTATCAAAACCGATGAAATCCCAAATGGCAAAGATCACGCCGGTTTTGTCGACTCTCTCCATTTCGGGGGGTGGCCCTTCAGGAAAGTTTTGTGTGTATACTCTTGCAGCATCTCCAGCCAGGTCGGTCAAACCCAGTTTATTGTAGGCTTCTTCCATAATTTTTAAAGCATGAGGAACGGCGGGTGTGCGTTGATATTTTTCAACAACATTGGCTGCACGATTAACTGCCGCAATATAAGCTTCTCTTTGCATGTAATATCGGGCGACATGAATTTCATACATGCCTAGATTGTTTCGCAAATACAACATTCGAGTTTTGCTATCATCCTTATACTGGGTATCTGGAAAACGGCGTATTAGTTCAGCAAAATTATTGTAAGCATCCTGTGTATTGCTAGGGTTACGTTGAGATGAGTCTATGGGTAGAAAACGCTCTAGAAAACCGATGCCTCGGTTGTAGTTAACCAGGCCTTTCAGATAATAAGCGTAATCAACGCTGGGATTTCTGGGGTGGATTTTGATAAAGCGTTCGGCAGCAGCAATGGCGGCTTCCGGTTCATTGTTTTTATAGTAGGCGTAGGCGACATCCAGTTGAGTTTGTGCTGCAGATTCCCCGAACGGATAGCGTGACTCCAGTTTTTCGTAGAGCTCAATCGCTTTCTGGTAATCTTCCGACTCCATGGCATTTTTTGCCTCAGTGCGAAATTTTTCAGCATCCCAGTCGGCATATTTTTTATCATCCGTGGCTGAATCATTAAGACCCAATGACTTTAGTGTTTCACAAGCCTGAGTGGTTAAAGCCAAGCAAGTGATTATAAGTAGTTTAAATAACAGTTTTTGCATAATAATCTAGTTAATCTTTAGCCTTAATTTCTTTTTGCCAGGCTTTCAGAAGGGCTGATAATTCTTTAAGCTTGATGCGAGCAGGTGCAATATTTTCATCATGCAAATTAAGCAGTAAGGCTTGTGAATGCCTGATTATTAGCTCATAAACGTTTCCACATAAATTTTCCTGGTGGTTCGGGAACGGACATTTATCAATATTGGCTATTGCAGTAAGAATATCCTGGCAATATTCGGAATTTTCATTCACATCAGTTTCCAGAAAATCAGCAAATAGTCCCAAATCTTTTGGCTTTTTTATTCTCAAAGAGCCTTTTTTATTACGAGCCAGTTTGATTTTCATTGTCTAGGTTAAGTCAAGGTTGCGGAAAAGCGGTGTTGATTTTGCGATGGTTCCGAGAAAGCCCCATTCTGATTGTAAATGGCTTATCTCTGTTGTTAAGGCAATAGCCTTGAGCTTTCTTTTTCGGAGCTGAAGGACCCAGTATTCCCCATTGTGGATGGTCTTTAGTTTTATTTCGAGCAGCATAGCTAACCGAATGTACAATCATCGCCACTGTACATTGTTCGGGAAAAAAAGTAGAAAATTTGGTTTTACCATTGACAAACTTGACCCGGGCGTTATAGATTCCCCCGCGCAGCTTTTTTTTGCGATAAACATCTTTAACTTCTGTTGCTGTTGTAAGCAATTGTGTGGAATGAAAGCCTTTAGCCCGTCCACGATAGTCAATTTCACCGCAGAATATGTGTCTCAAGTTGATAGCCGGTTTGGTTGTACTCCACTTGAAAGATTTATTTGCGCAGGAAATATCTGTCTGAGCAACAGAATTGGCTGATGAAATTAATAAAAAAAATAATAAAGAATATTTTACCATATTATCTAAGCTAAGTTTTCTGGGACGTAAGGCGAAAAAAATTGCCTACTGTTTTTTCTAGGTTTAACAAAAGAACCTCATATATATTTTAATGACTATTTTAACATCAAAAGTACCTGACGAAATGGTTGGGATGCGTTTAGATCAGGTATTGGCGGAAATTTTTCCTGATTATTCTCGTAGTAAATTACAAATCTGGATCAAGGCCAGTCGTGTTCAAGTCGATGGCATTATTCGTAAGGCTAAAGATCGGCTAGATGGTGGTGAAATTATTGTGCTGGATGCCGAGGCAGAAAAAGTTGTAGAGACTGTCGCGGAAGATATACCCCTGGATATCGTTTTTGAGGATGAAGCGTTAATCATCGTTAATAAACCTGCTGGAATGGTGGTACATCCAGGGGTGGGGAATTGGTCTGGAACCATGCAAAGCGCATTGCTTCATCATGATCAAACCTTGGAAACATTACCGCGGGCTGGAATTGTTCATCGAATCGATAAGGATACTAGTGGCTTGCTAATGATCGCAAAAACACTTGCAGCTCACAATACACTAGTAGAGCAATTACAAGCACGAACTATTCATCGGGAATATTTGGCCATCACCAAGGGACGGATGACCGCTGGAGGAACCATAGATGAGCCTATCGGCAGGCATCCGTCTGATCGGTTGCGATTTACGGTCAGAGAGCAGGGGAAGGATGCAGTCACGCATTATCGGGTGAAAGAGCGTTTTACACGACATACCTTGATTCAGGTGAAGCTAGAAACCGGAAGGACGCACCAAATTAGGGTGCACATGGCGCATATTCGCTATCCACTAGTTGGTGACCCGCTCTACGGTGGGCGATTTCAGTTGCCTGCTGGTTGTTCTGATGAATTAATAGAGGTACTGCGTGGCTTTAAGCGTCAGGCGTTACATGCGGAAAAATTGGGATTAATACACCCCTTGAGCGGAGATTATTGTCAATGGCAAATCGCTATGCCTAATGATATGGAAACCTTAGTGCAAGTATTGCAGGATAATGAAGATACAAAGGATTAATGCTGAATGGCCAGTGCCAAAAAATGTTTATGCTGTCAGTACTATGCGCACAGGTGGGATAAGTAAAGCCCCTTACAATAGTCTTAACTTAGCCGGTCATGTTGGGGATGATGAAATTTCAGTAGCTGAAAATCGTAACCGGTTAAGATCATGGTTGAATTTGCCGGCAGAACCCGTATGGCTGGAACAAATTCATAGCAACAAAGTGGTGTGTTTGGATGAACAACCCCAAAATTTACAGGCAGATGCCTGTTATGCTTTAACTCCAGATGTTATTTGTGCCGTGTTAACGGCAGACTGTTTGCCGATATTGCTCTGCAATGAATCGGGAACAAAAATTGCTGCAATTCATGGGGGGTGGCGTGGCTTGCTGTCCGGAATTATTGAAAATACCGTTAAAGCTATGCAAGAACCCCACTTGTTAGCCTGGTTAGGACCTGCTATAGGGTCTGAGTGCTTTGAGGTGGGTGAAGAAGTTAGAGTCGCTTTCTGTAAAAAAGCAGACGTATTTTCGAGAGCATTTAAAGCAAAAGATAATGGCAAATGGATGGCTGACATCTATCAGTTAAGCCGGATTATATTTGCAGAACTTGGCGTAGAAAAAGTTTACGGGGGAGGTTTATGTACTGTGACTGAAAAAGGGCGATTCTTTTCCTATCGCCGAGATGGTCAAACGGGACGTATGGCTACCTTGATTTGGAGAACTTGAGTTTATATGTAGGTTGGATTAGCGATTGCGTAATCCGACATTTTTATCTGCGAAAAGATTATTGTTAAATTTTTCTATGAGTTTACTAGTATTAATTATTATTTTTACGGCCATTGGTGGGGTATTAAGTGTGATTGCCGCCTCATTTTTTTTGCTCCTGTCCGATAAAAATCGGGAACAGGTTTTACCGCACGGTATTAGCTTTGCCATTGGCGCATTATTAGCAGTCTCTTTCTGGGGGTTAATTCCACGTGCGTTTGCTGATGTTGAGCCAGAGCACTTCCAATCATTGTCAGCTATGATAATGATTGGACTGCTTAGTTTTTTTGTTCTGGAAAAACTATTAATTTGGCGGCATTGTCATTCAGGTAGCTGTGAAGCACATGTTGAAGAAGCTCATGCACACCAGTCTGCCGGTACATTAATTATCCTGGGCGACAGTATCCATAATTTTGTTGATGGGGTGTTAATTGCCGCAGCTTTTCTTACCGATGTAAATTTAGGTATTGTGACAAGTTTGGCGGTTGCTGCTCATGAAATTCCTCAAGAAGTCGGTGATTTTGCTATTTTGCTACAAAGTGGCTATAGCAAATCCAGCGCATTGTTTTATAACGTATTGGCCAGTTTGACGACAGTAATTGGCGGTGTAATCGCCTATTTTTGGCTGGAAAATCTGCAGCACAATCTACCGTATTTTTTGGCATTAGCGGCATCTAGTTTTATTTATATTGCGGTAGCAGACTTAATTCCTTCCTTGCATAAAAAAACGGATATAAAAGCGTCTTTACAACAAATTGGCCTCATTACAGCAGGGGTGTTGCTGATTTGTTTTATGCACCAGTTTGCACATGATTTAGAACATTCTGGGCACGAGGATGGTGTTGGTTTAGAGCCGCAGGTTTACTCTCCACAAATGATTTTTTAGCATTCAGGTGTGTAATTTTTTGGGGAGGGCAAGGCGAAAAAACGCCGTTGTAGCAATCTACAGCAAGGTTTTTCAACGCAACCCTCCGCAAAAAAGGGCATGCATGGGTGCTGAAAAATCATTTGCGGAGAGTATTTATGGCTCCTGAAGGTTTAGGTAATAACAGTCGGCTCATTCCTGCCCGTTAGCTTTTTGATTTCACAGAGCTGTTCTGCAAGTTCGATTAACTCTGCCAATGCCACTTGTGCGTCTTGGTCGTGAAGGGCTACATCTTTTGCAAATTTCTCCAGATAAATCCGTAAGGTTGCTCCAACTGTGCCGGTTCCTGATAGTCTGAAAACGATACGGGAACCATCTTCAAAGCCAATCCGGATACCTTGATTTTTGCTGATGCTACCATCAATAGGGTCTTCATAGCTGAATTCATCAGCAAATTTAACAGTGTATTCGCCAAATGTCTGGTTTGGCAGAGCCGGTAGTTGCTCGCGCAGATAGTCAAAAATACCATTGGCGATCGGTAAATCTACCGCTTCATAGTCGTGCCTGCAGTAAATGTCGCGGCCAAATTTTTGCCAATGATCATGAACGATTCGACTGACTGACTGCTTTTTTACGGCCAATAAATTCATCCAGAACAA
>JAUXDP010000196.1 GCA_030618325.1 Methylococcaceae bacterium
CGAGTTGCTGAAATGCATGTAGAATCTGGCTGGGTTCCCAATTCAACGCGAGTCGAGGAGTTTGAATCGGCTATCCGCAGCGTTTGTGAGCCTATTTTTGAAAAACCACTCAAAGAAATCTCATTTGGCCATTTGTTATTGCGCTTATTTCAGACCGCACGCCGCTTTGATATGACCGTGCAGCCACAACTGGTATTGTTACAAAAAACCTTGTTAAATATTGAGGGCCTGGGGCGGCAACTTTATCCTGAGTTGGATTTATGGAAAACAGCCAAACCTTTTTTGGAAAATTGGTTCAAGGAAAGAGTCAGCCCCAAAGAAAAAATCAAAAAATTTATCAAACATTTTCCTGAACTGGCTGAACAAATCCCAGAAACACCAGCATTAGTTTATAAGGTACTCAATGACGCGACTCAAGTAAAAGCACAAATACTCACCCATAACCAAGAACTACAATTGATGCGTAAGCAAATGGAACATAATCATAAAAATACTATTCTTGCGATTTTAGCCAGTGCCGTTATGATTAGTTTTGCGGTGTTATTTAGCTGATTTTATCTAGCATTCTTTGATTTCTGGTTAATTTCGCCCAATACTTACCGCTATAAAACCAATGAATATAGAAAGCTTCCTTTAAACACAACCCTAAGTTACGAAGAGAGCAACTAAATTCATCTTCGGCTGCACACAAAGAATGGGTTATTTTTAGACTCTCCGCCAAAATACTACAACGGGCAAGATGATAGCGGTTAGAAATAATAACAGCGGGTTTGTGATTGAGTATTTGCCGAGTATTTTTTAGATTTTCCAAGGTGTTTTCAGAACTTTGTTCAAGTAAAACAATTTTATTTTTCACGAGACCCTTTTCTTGTAGAAAATTCAACCCGGCTTCAGCTTCACTTTTTAATGAACTACCGGTTTTCCCTCCCATAATAATCGCGGTATCAAATGGACATTGCAGTAAGCGCATTAATCGGTAACGGTAGTCCTGGTCAGGTAAGTTATTAATCAACTTTTTACCAAAAATAATGTACGTTGACTTGGCAAATGCATCCTGCTGAGTGGAGGATATGTGCGCTTTACGAAAAAGAAGGACTAATAATAGGAAATATAGTGAACCCATTGTAAAGATCATGATCATCAGCGAGATTAAAAATACCAACAAAGCGTCATGATCTTTTTTTGGATTTAGCTGATGTGGGGTATAGGCAGGCATCTTTTGAACGTTCGAGTTGAACGACTTATTATTTTGGGCCAGGCATTTCTATTAACTCTGATACCTCAAGTGAACCACCAATATCAAGAAAAGGGCACGCCTTCGCAATCGACAGTGCCGCATCCATAGAATCGACTTCAATAATAGTGTAACCAGACATTGTCGTTGTGCCGCCAGTGGTAACAGTACCATCAGCGTTTACCGTGCTGGTATTCTTAAGCGGATTTGCAGGACTGACAACTGAGTCGCCCAATGAAGATAACCAATCCATATATTTCGACATATGTCGCTTACCTTCCTCTGGGCTAGAAGGCTGATTTCCACCTAGATAGACAATAACGTATTGAGGCATTTGTGTTTCTCCTTTGTTGAAGTTTAACTTTTACAGTACTTTAAAAAACATATCAATCTAGTTTAGGGGTTGCAATAGATATATCGTAAGCGGAAACAAACACTTGCTATATGCTTCTTGGATTATTGCTCCCAGTGTTTGAGATTAAGCTCAACCAGTGCATAAGCTGAAGTAAAAATGCCTAGGATTATTAAGAAAAAATATGCATTTTTATCAAGATGCCATGGCTTTGTACCAGATAAACTTATTGATAACTCGCTAATTGAAAATGGAAACCCAGCCAACCCCCAATATATGGAGCTGTATATTGTAATGATTAGACCCGTAAGGAATAAGAATATATAAAATGTTTTTTTCATGCGGGTTATTCAGTATATTTTATATACTCTAATATTTATTACTATTTGTAGCTTCTTGTCCAACCCATCAGAAGAAAGTAATTTTTCTGGTTCTTTCATTCTAAATATCTATAAAATCTAGTTCGCCTCGACTCTTAAGTGCTTGCCAATGACTTTGTTCAAATCCACTTTCAGTTTATTTGTCGTCCAACCATGCACTTTGTCGTGCGCTTTAATATAAATGGTAGAGACACCATCCGGCACTTTTACACCAGCCAAGTCACGGGTAAACGGTTGTTCTTGAACATGAGGATGCTGGAGTACCCGATTACCTAACACATTTCCTTCAGCATCTACTACTTGCCAAGTATCTGCATAATGATCCCAGCCAGTATCACTATGCTCCAGTGTAACCTTTACTAACCAGCTACTGTTAGTACTCTTGTATAAATCCACGGCCAATATCTTTACATCGCCAGCAATTGCAATGTGGGGCGTAGCCAAAGCAAAAAAAACAGACATCAAGAATTTGATTTTATTAAATTTAATCATGCCAATAGGTGGTAGTGAAAATATTTTTTGAAACCTAATTTTTTCTTATTATCCTAGAAAAATCAGTTGAACGCGGATTTATAGTGCAAGATATTGAATTAATATAATACTTTAAAAAACCATATCATCACCCATAGGTTAAGTGGGTGTTTTTTTGAAGTGCTGTGGAATCAAGAGCTTGCGCCAGAAACCGTGGGCAACTGATTTTTCTAGGATTATGCCATGGCACCATTGATACCAATAATTTGTCCTGAAATATAGGCCGCCTCATCTGAACAAAGGAATGCCGTCAGTGCTGCTACTTCTTCTGGTGTGCCGGCGCGTTTCATTGGTACAATATTTTTGATGGCTTGTTTGTCAAAACTTGCATCCGTCATGCTACCCTGAATAATACCAGGTGCAATCGCATTGACGGTGATCTTTCGTGATGCCAGTTCTTGAGCCAATGATTTGGTTGCACCATGCAGAGCGGATTTTGCCGCAGCATAATTACACTGGCCACGATTACCCATGACACCGGCTACTGATGACATATTAATAATTCGGCCCCAACGAGTCCCTATCATCGGCATCAATAAAGGTTGGGTCACATTGTAAAAACCGTTCAGGGAAACATTGATAACATTTTGCCAAGCCTGATAACTCATCCCAGCCAGTGGTGCATCATGATGGATACCTGCATTATTGACTATGACTTGCACGGGCCCTGAATTTGATAATTCAGACAATTTTTTGCTCGTTTCATCATGATCACTGACATCGAAACTGATGGCTGCTGCTGAATGACCTTGTTCTTGAATTTGTTTTACAGTAGCTAAAGCTTTTTCAATATTGCTATGACTGTGAACAATAACATGAAAACCCTCCTGGGCAAGACGCAAGCAAATTGCCTCACCAATATCACCACTGCCACCAGTTACTATTGCTTTTTTCATGATATTCGTAATTATTTATTTGGGAAGAGAAATTATTTTTATCAGTCATGAATTAATAACTGTTGCCCGGGCTTCAACTAACAATTTATCATCGGCTGAAATCACAAATTCATAAAC
This sequence comes from Methylococcaceae bacterium, assembly GCA_030618325.1. Lineage (GTDB taxonomy): Bacteria > Pseudomonadota > Gammaproteobacteria > Methylococcales > Methylomonadaceae > JALSJK01. The sequence continues at coordinate 3,511 of JAUXDP010000196.1, forward strand.
AGCTCCATTTTCAGTTTTAATTTCCGCCTTGGCCTTGATAATGATTTCGCAATCGAGCGTGTCGATACGGGCAATATGGATTTTTGCATTACGGATGGCTGCAAGAAACCCATGAATCTTGGCTTTACTCAGCAAACCACCATGAATGGCAATGGCCTGAGCACCATATTCCAGCAAATTTATGGCAGATAATTCACCATTTAGTCGTAGCGGATTTTGCAAATCTCGGTGGCTGGTGGTACGGCAAGCAATATTGTCAATATCCCACCAATCCACCTGCTCTATCAGGCACATTTTGCCACTGTGCGGGATGATGGCTTCTATGTCCTGTTTATTCTTGTTCTTGCCAGTAGTCATAGAAATTAAACCAATTATAGGGTGCCTGTTTGATATGTTTTTCGATAATATTGGCATATTGTTGCAACCAATAGTCCAGGTCCTGCTGCCGATTATTCCGATCGAGCATTATTTTTTCTGACAAGAGTTCAAAGTGGATTTGATAGCGATTACCCCCTAAATAAATACCAAAAAAAGCAATCAAAGGCACCTTTAAAGATGCCGCAATCAGTATGGGTGCAACAGGTAATTCGATCTCCTTACCTAGCAAAGTACAATGTCCTGTTTTATTGCTATCCATTTCCATGATGCGGTCTCCAAGCATTCCCACTGCACTACCTGCATCTACGGCATCTTTAACCTGAAGCAGGCTATCTGGTGCGCCCAAGGGAATGACCATTTCTGAAATATTTGAGTTGAGGGCATATAATACTTTGACAATCATTGGATTATGCCCTTCGTACATTAAAATTTTAATCGGAAGTGGGCACTTTCTGACACCATAACTGCGTAACACCTCAAAGCTACCAATGTGGCTGCCCAATAGAATACAACCCTTTCCCTGCTGAGAAAACTTTAGAGGCATGTTCTCTTCAGGAAATATAATATCCAATTTTTCAAACTGCCCAGTTAGCAGGTAGACACGATCCAGAATGGTTGAGGCAAAGCAATGAATGTGCTTTGCCACATCCAGATAGCCAGGCTTCCTGTTCAGCACACGATTCAGGTAAAGCAATGAAGCCTGACGTTGCTCGGTGGCGAAAACCAGGAAATAGAAAGTAATCGGGTAAAGCAATAACCTTGCAACCGGACGCCCTAAATTAAGCGCGATCCACTTGATTACTTGTAATGTCAGAGGGTTACTTCTTTCCCGTTGAGAATGCCAGGATTTAGTCATGTAAGGGAGTAATGGTTAATTTTCCGGATGTAAGTTTGTCAGCTTCTCTGAAACATTCAAATTTAAACCCTGCTGAGTTGGTTTTTTGCAGGGTAATGGTAAAAGGCTGATTTGGCCGTAGCGGTTGATGAAATTTTGCTTGAGAAATAGTGGCTATTTGGCTTTCAGGGTAATGCTGCTTAATCAGATCCCTAACAAAATCTAGTATTACCACTCCTGGGACAATAGGGTCGCCAGGGAAATGGCCATTCAGACACGGATGGTCTGCAGGGATGTGGTATTCCTTACGGATTATTTCTGGCACGGTTTAGTTGTTGGATTAATTGCTCAAATTTTGATTGTACAAGCTTACCGACTTCATTGCGTGGCAATTGTTCAACAAGGTACAGAGGGCGAGGCAGAAAAATGGGATCTATATGTTGTTTCAACTCATTCAATAGCTGTTTTTTAGCTATTTTACCAACAACCAGAGCACCAAGACGCTCTTGTTTAGTTAAATAAAACACGCCATCCTTTACCCCTTCAATACTGTGCAAGATGTTGTTCAGTTGTAATATAGACGCACGTTTTCCAGCAATTTTAACCAGATCTGCTGAGCGTCCAATGACAGAAAAGTCGCCACTTTCTTCAAGTAAAAACTGATCGTCGAGAGGGACAGGGTTTTCAAGATGCCCACCGGAAACAAAAAATTGTTGCTCTTGTTGTCTAATGCGTATTCCCTGATAGGGTTGCCATTGCGAGTTTTGGGTTAATCGCCTGGATGCATAGGATAAAGTTTCAGTGCTACCAAAAATCTCATAGAGTGGAGCGTTGAAGCTATCTTCAATTTGCTCAGCAAGTTTTAAGGACATTGGAGCGGTGGATGATAATATCCGGTCGATATTCTGCCATTTTAAATTGGCTTCAACACAACTCTTTAAGTGTCTAGGTGTAGCAACCAGTAAGCATGGAGCATCAGCTGAACACAGTTGATTGCGAATATCTACTGGGAAAAAAGGTTTGCCGCTGTCAATGACAAGGTTGGAATACAAAGGCCAAAATAATGAAGTTTCCAGGCCATACATATGTTGTGGTGGAACAGTGGCCACAACCGTTAGGTTTTTATTCTCCAGATCTAACTGCTGGGTGGCTAATTGGGCGCCGTGTTGAAATTCCCTAAGGGTTTTCGCTATGGCTTTTGGCCTTCCAGTGCTACCAGAAGTGAACGAAATACTAACAATTTGTTCTGGATCTAATATTGGTGTATCTGTTACATCACACTCAGAAAAAAATGTGCTACTTAAAAAATAGGCTTCATTTTTTAGATCAGAGTTATCAGTGATACAAAGTC
>JAUXDP010000262.1 GCA_030618325.1 Methylococcaceae bacterium
GTCCTCATTCGAAAGTCCAAATAGCTTGGTGTGAATTGCCATGATGAAATCCCGCATTAACATCAATGCAAGAGTGCCCAACAGGAGTATTCCAAAGTTGATTACGGTACACCAGCCAAAGAATGTCGTGAGTGTTTCTATTGAATTCATTTATATACCTCTATTTCGTGTCAGGAGATTTCCAACTTATTAACCTAACCCAGAGTGATGTTCTGAAATTCTTATTAATCTTCTTCAGGATAGACAGTATGCTATGAAACTGTCGATAATGGATAGGGATTTTAACGTATTTTCTTCAGTTAAGAAAAAATAATTGATAAGCAATATCGGCAGTCCTTGCATAAACCTAGAAAAATCAGTTGGATCACGGTTTCTAGCACGAACTATTGATTCCACAGCACTTCAAAAAAATACCCACCTAACCGAATGGGTGAGACTAAGATTTTTTCAAAGCACTGTGAAACCACTAGCTTGCACTATAAACCCGCACCCAACTGATCTTTCTAGGATAAAGAGCTTCGTAGGGAGTTAAATACAAGTCTGCTCCCAGAGCTAGTGATGAGCTGTATGGGAAAAACAAAAACCAGGGTTGACATAAATTTTTTGGTATTCAAACTGAACTAAAGCTTTTATACTTACGATGTTTACATTTAAATACTTAGCTGCACTAACGTTGATTTTGACTTGTGCGGACAAATACCATCAATAAAACACGTGGGGGAATAATGAAGCTCATTTGCCAATCGACATACTTAAAATCTTTTCTTTTACTCACAACCGGAATGATAGCGCTGATGCTATCGGGCTGTTCAAGCTTGGCTCCAGTGAAAGAGCCTATATCTGAAGCAGAGGCTTGCAGTCAGTTGACAGGATTGATTGCCGACCATCCGAATAAATTTGCCAATCATAAGAAACACAAACGGCTGACTAGAAAACTGACCATTTGGTCAGCAACGCCCCCATTTCCAACAGCGAACAATTGTGAGGTTTGGGAATGGAGTTCTGGATTATATAGTTTTGTATGCGATTGGGACGGTAAAGATGGCATGGAATCGGCAAAGGCTGATTATCAGGAAGCTCAACAGATTATTCGGAGCTGCCTAAGCGAACCATGGCAGGCTGAATCACATTTAACTACGAGCGGAGGAGAAAATACTGTATACAGTAAAGCGGGTTCTAAAACTATTGTTTCCATACGTTATTTCCAGGAAACCCGCAGTATCATAAAGAATTGGCATACTGTGCTATATATAGGCGATCGAAGCAATTTAAAGACAGGAGTGCAATAATTGATAAAGTGTTTTAAGGGACGTGCACGAAATGATTTTGACATAAAATTGTTCATGCACGTTCCTTAGAACCTGAAGTTTCCTTGTGTCTTTTTTCTCAGAGCAAGCTTTGGTTCAATTGTTGGGTTTCAGCTCTAGACATCAGAATACTTAATCGTAATCTCCACATTCTCTACAACCCTTCAGTTTTTCGGGAATAACTTAAACATTTTACTGACCGCATAATCCAGACGTGAACGGACAATTTCTTCCGTCGGGTTTTCCTGTATATCACCCTCGGCCACACCTAACCAAACGGCATACCCTGTCTCAACATCAATAAGGACAACCACCAAACCTGCTTTAGGTACATTTTTCAGAACTTCATCTTTGGATTCAGGGTCTTCTTTCAATTCCATGGCTTCCATGTCAACAGCCATAAAAAAAGCAACGGCCAAGTCTGGTTTACTTGTCGTACTAAATATTTTATGTTTGCGTAATTCACGATCAACCAGATACTTGATATCACCAGCAACATCAACAGTGGTGGGCTGCCAAACCTTATTCGGGTCATTTAGCAAACTACCGGTTCCTAGCCAGTCATAAGATTTATAACCATCCAACTTTGCTTTTGGGTCGATGTTAGCATCAACCTGAATATCACCAGTGACACAGGCGCATGCTGTGAGCAATAGAAAGATAGCAGCAATAAAAGCCATATTAAAATATTTCATGTTGTTTCCTTTATAATTTATTCTAAAAAGAATTTAGCTATAGTCACTATCCAGCACAACATACTAAAGCCCCTGTCATGTAGTTAGGGGCACACAGGTAAAGCGAAAAAGAAAAACTATGCTGAATAACGATTCAATTTTGTATGGTAAATTATCTTACCGAGTAACCTCTTCCCTCCAGGCAAACAGCATACGCCCGGTCGTAGTTGCTTTTTGCGGCTTGATATTGCGGCTGTGATTGTGCATTAGCCTGATCTTGTTGCCTTCTAGAATCCCTGCGCCTCATGCCGCCGATCATAGCGCCCGTAGCCGCACCTATTGCTGCACCTGTACCGGCATCGCCGCCGATGGCACCGCCAACTGCACCAAGAGCAGCTCCACGTGCTCCTCCTCTTAGTAATCCTCTTTGTTGAGTACTTTGCTGTGCATGAGCTGATGGAGATGTAGCCTGCATGGGATCAAAACCGCTATTATTTTTGGCCCATCCATAACATTGATATTTGTCCTGCTCCATTTGCTTAGGACTCTGGCCTTTAGCAGGATAAACAATTACGTCAGCCATCACTGGCGTTGTTAGACTCATTAGCATTCCTGTCCATGTGATTAGAATCTTATTGGTTTTGTTCATATTGATATTCTCTCCTGTATTAAGTTCTAGATCATTAGCTTACCTGTTTTTTGTGATCTCTTCACATCTATTTAGATAGGCTAAATAGCCTGGGTCTGCAGGCAACAAAGTACACTGATGAAAAAAGCCGGGATTGATTTCCAGCTTAATGCATATTCCCATAGTAAGGGATGGCATTAGCTCATAGATATATTTGATATTTGGCCGTGAAGTGTACCACTTTATGTAATGGGTTACGTAAAGGCAGCTGATAAGCATGCTTTAACAAAGTTTTGAAACGCGGGAAGTTTCTTTAAGTGGTCATTGTCATTTTATACAAAAGTTTCTCACAATCAGCCTGGTTCATGTATTTAGGGACAGAGTAATTGAAATGGGCTTCTTTCAAAGCAGCTTTCGCAATAGCAGGAATATCTTCTTTCTTTAATGCTTCCAGTTGCTCTGGAATATTAAACGCCTTCAACATTGAACGAATGTGAACAATTAATTTCTCAGCCAGTTGTGGGTCACTTTGATTATTTTCTTGTAAACCACTTGCCTTCGCTAATTGAGCTAGACGATCTGTCACTGTTTCTTTTGAATATTCCAGAATATAGGGTAGGACTATGGCATTACCCAATCCATGTGGAGTGTGATAGTAAGCGCCAAAGTTATGAGAAAAGGCATGAACATAACCGAGACCCGCTTTTGTGAATGCCAGACCCGCATAACAAGATGCGATTGCCATATTTTGACGCGCATCTAAATCCTTACCGTTATCCATGACTTTAGGCAGGTTTTCCATAATTATCCGAGTTGCCGCAAGCGCATAGCGGTCTGTTTCATTTGTAGCATTGACTGCGATGAAAGCTTCAATGGCATGCGTTAATGCATCCATACCTGTTGCGGCTGTTATCGATGCCGGAATACCTGTCATTAGCGATCCGTCTAATGCTGCCATTAATGGCACCAATTTAGGATCAATCACTGGTGTTTTTTTATGGGTGATCGGATCAGAAACGACAGCAGCAACAGTGACTTCGGAACCAGTACCCGCCGTGGTGGGAATGACATAAAGTGGCAAACAAGGTTTTCTGACTTTGAACCAGCCTGCCAGTTTATCAATGGATTTTTCGTTAGTCGCTATTGTGCTGATAACCTTGGCAGCATCAATAGGTGAGCCACCCCCCACCGCTAGAATAGCCTCACAGCCATTTTGTTTCAGCAGGGCATGGCCCGCTTCAATCTGATCGTAAGTAGGGTCGGGTTCGATACCATCATAAATCACATATTCAACGCCATTTTTATCAAGTGTTTTTTTAATATCATTCAGCAAACCCAGCTTGACTATGATGGCATCTGTGACAAGCAAGATTTTACGGGTGCCCATTTGAGCAATGGCGGAACATAATTCCAGTGAAGATCCAGATCCTGTAAACAAGGTGGGTTTGGGTGTTGGTATCACTTTCCCCAATATTTTAAACACATACATTAAGGCCTTATAGCCCTTAACTTTGAGTGAAAATAGCATTTTTTTATTCCCTCTAAACAATGATTATCGGATCGACTGTAAAAAATTACTTCATGATTTTTCGTAGGATATTTATTTTATTGCCATAGGGCGCGTAAGTTAGCGGTATATCTATCCAGGTAGCCGTTTTCAGAACGCCTTTTTTATGAGAGAAGCACTCAAAACCGTGAAACCCGTGATAGGCACCCA
>JAUXDP010000248.1 GCA_030618325.1 Methylococcaceae bacterium
TAGGTAACGGTTGGAATTTACAATCCAACAATGCGGCACTTTGCACTATCTGATCTTCGTGAATGATCCAAACATCGCTGGAAACTGGTTTTTGAGTATCATATCGCTGGATATCAAGGTATAGCTTTCGACCAGATCTATCTTCAGCAACATAACGAATATTGACGAAACCACTTGGAGACACTGTTGTTGATTGATCAAGTCGCAGAGGTTGGGATAAAGGAATATAGGATGAATTTTGCCGATCAAATTCAAGCTTTTTCAGGGTTTTTATCTGCTGTAAATTTAGCGTAAAAGAATCGCCCTTTTTTGGCGGCAAGAAGCCAAAAAAACTACCGTGTGAAAAAACCACCTGACAGGCTATCAAAGGATATCTTGAAAAATCGATCTCAGCGGGTGCGGCATTTGCCGTTTGCTCAGTTATCATAGTGCAACCAGAGACTGAATATAACAGCAGAATAACCTGAGTTTTTATATTTTTAAAGAACCGCATAAGCGCACCTCATTAAAGAAAGTTAACCCTGTCATTTAAACAGAGATGATTATTGATGCCTCTTTGACACCTGGAAACCTTAGCTTGTCCCGGCGTCCGGGTTTTGCATCAAGAATTTCGTTCAATAGTTCAACATTACCTGTTTTGTTATAATCTTTGTGTTGAGCCAGCTCATCCGGACTGTAGGTCATGTAAATCTTAAATTTTTCGCCTTTCTCTCTGGCATCAAAAATCATTCGGAATGTTTCCGGCTCAGGGTTCCCATGTTTACCATCGCCGCAAATTACATAATTATCCGCAGTAACTTTTTCAAAAAACTCTGGACTTACATTACGATCACTACCATGATGGGGTAGTTTAAGTACATCAAAATGGGCTTTTCCTTCTGGATAACCTTCTGTCTCTAACCATTCAAGAATTTTATCGCCCCGAGCATCACCGGTTAACAATACTTTCTTGTTACCTACTTGGGCAATGACAACAATGCTAGCCAGATTGTAGACTGAATTATCTAATGCTTTTGCCGCTTGAACCCTTACTTTTTTTGATCGTTCTTTCTCCAGTATTTTTGGCAGTTTTTCTGCCCAATCTTTTCTGAGTTTATCGAGTTCTTTTTGGCTTGGTCCGATAACCTTAAGGGTTAAATCTCCAGCTTCCCAGTTTTCTTTTGCATTTTCCCTGAGCACTAATTTATCTTTAAAACCCAAATTCAAATCTAAAGATAAAGCCCGAAGATCCCTTGCTAAATTTCGTCCCTGTGTGACACTGGATAACACCATTTTGGCATCTTGAACTTTATCAGCGATAACTTGATCTGCATCAATAAGCGAGGCCGCAGCAATAGCGCTTTTCCGTACGGTTTTAGCATTAGTATTGGCATCAGCTACAGCATCAGAAAAACTATTATGCCAAACCTCTAAAATCTCAACTAATGGACGTGAACGTTGTTCCTGTGCATCAACAAGATCACTGGTTAAATCTAGAATTCCAGCGATATGGTCGGAATCGATATGGCTGACCATCATCAAATCAATCTCTGCAGGTTCAGTATCACTACCGTTTAGCTTTTTAAGTCGATGATGTAAAACTTGGTCGTAAACACCAGGAGGACCTCCATCAATTAGAACGGTAACGCCATCAGCGGTGAGTAATATGGCATCACCATGTTTTGCTTTTAATGCTTCAAGAGTTAATGATGTCATTGCTCCTCCCTATATAGACTGTAAAGCACGCAGCACATCAAGCAATCCATGCCCTTGAAAATAACGCTCTCTGCCCAAATCTGTTGCGGTACTACATAGTATTTCTTTAATTTTGACAGGCCGTCCAACAAGCTCACTATGACGTGCCATTAACAATGCAGCCGCGCCGCTAACGTGAGGTGCCGCCATACTGGTACCATCCATAAATTCAGAACCTCCGCCTGCGATAGGTCCTTTGATTTTCTCACCAGGGGCTACGATATCAGGTTTAAGGCGACCATCGCCGGTAGGACCACGGCTTGAAAAATAACTAACCCCATAATCCATTGGTCTTTTGCGATGTGTCGATCCAACAGTAATAACACCTTGAGCGTTCCCTGGATCAGTAATGCTAATGGCTTTAAAACCTTCATCATCAGCGGTTAATTCATTCAAATCATCCGCTTCAAAGCCACGGTTACCTGCTGCAGCAACCATCACCATACCCAACGCAACAGCTTCATTGCATTCATCGCATATAGGCGTACGACCACAAGCAAAACGGCGCACTTCATGAATTAAGGAAAGACTAAGATTAGCACCGTGAACAACCATATAGCCCGCTCTGGAATTCATCCAGCGTAAAAATTGGACAGCAGCCAGCAATTCAAATTCATCTGTTTTGCCATCATCACGAAACACCCGGACATCGATGATATTGATTTCCGGACAAACACCTTGCATTCGCCGGGTTCGTAATTCAAGAGGAAAAGCTCTTTCTTCATCCTTATCTTCTATCCAGTCAGCACCAAGAACACCTGCAACATGGGTGCCATGATCATTAACAGGTTCTTTAGGATTATTATTGACAATTAGTGGCTCAAGATCTTCCCAATCAACATCTCTCCCACGTCTAATGCGATCAAGTAGACGTTTAAGATACTGCTTGGCCCGTTTTCTGGCTCTTAGACGAGTTTTTTTGTCAGTTGCATTTTTTTTAGATGAACCTTTCGGTGCTAAAGCAACGGATAATCGCTCAACAAGTTTATCGTATCCCTCTGCCATATGCGGCGATGATTCAGACAAAACATCGATGTCCAGCAAGTCACGAAGATCTGTGAAATCAAGGGTTTTAACAATCCGGCTATCTAAATCTTCTGGACCATAATCCAGTTCATCTTGTTGTTTAGTTTTAATAACCTCAACTTCATGTTCTTTTGTAGTATTCTTAAAGGCATCATGGTTACCATCAATGCCGCTATCAATCACCGCCCAAGTGATATTTTTGGCCGACACATTAAATAGTCTACGGGCAGCATCAGCTTTAACAGTCAACGCTGATTTGGCAACGGCTAAACTAACTGGACGATTTTTTGTTATTCTCCAAATAAAATTACGTAGTTTGGGTTGTTCATTATCTGGAGACCAACCTTTATATATGGAAGTAAAGGCCTTGCTAATTGCCTCACGATTTTCCAGAGCACTGTCTAAGTCCTTGTCGTTTGGCTTGCCAAGTTCATCAGTATCACTAAGCCGATAAAGACCACTTGCAATAAAATCTCTCTCAAGTGCCCAACTGATTTTGTCTTTCTCACCGAAAAGTACATCATCGTTTTCGAAGCTATGCCCAATGACACCAGCAATACGAACTAACCATGAAAAATCAATCGGTATATTACGAATGTATTTCTTTTTTCTAAGGTCATTGATTTGCCAATGAAGTTTTCTTTTTTGCCCTTCATCTGATGGGTTGCTGCCCCCATATTGTTCACCTATTTGAGCTCGCAATAACATCAAACTATCAGTGATATCCTTTTCTCTACCTTGATCAGGCTGAGGGAAACCCACCCAGTTTGCAGGTGAAATTTTTTGCTTAGCTTTATATTTTCCACTAAGTTTACATAGATCTTGATAGGTTCGATCCCACCAAGGAGTCAGTGGCAAGGCAATTCTCATCATTTCGTCAAAATAGAGACTAACTGCGATTTGTCCCGGTATGTAACTCATCCGAATCGGGTCTCTTTCTTGTTCTTGACCATTTCTTATAATGGTTTTTTTGCGCCGTTCCCGAGTCCTTTCAATCATCTTTCGCAGTATTCGAGCGGCTTGGCCTGAACTTTTGTCGCGATGCAATGTTAAAATATGATCCTGTGGCCCGGTTGGATCAAGCGCATAAGCCACCCATACATTGGGTAATATTGGGCTATCCTGAGTAAATCGATGACCGCCTGAAGTCTCAAATAACAACGTATTAATGAATTTTAAAATATGTTCACGATTACTTGCTGTTTCACTCATATCATGCCGCCATTATAATTCTAATTATTTTTCCAAAAAAATTGATAGTCGCATCATAAAATAATGATACGTTCGATCAAATGAGTTTTCACTGGATGCTGTTGATTATCTGGAGCCGTTTTTTCAATACCAATAACAGATATTTCAAGCGCACCCTCAGTATTAATTTTACAGCGTAAAAAGTTTTTATAATCCGGGCAACTTAGTGCCGAAAACGCCTCATTCTGATGAATATGAAATTTATTCAGAGATATCCAAAGATAGATTCCAAATAAGGACCCTCCAAGAAACCCACCCATTAAAAAAGTGATAATGCGAGTTAAGTAAATACCAAGAACTACACTGTCTACACTAACAATCAATTCAGCAATCATGCTGCCCAGAAACCAGCTGATTACAGCCATAACAATATGGGCAAGCCCATGAACTCCACCCCAGCTTATTGTTTTGAGAGACCCAAACCCAGCAAAAGCCATACATCCAGCAATAACTATCAGCATCAAGATGAAAGACCCAATATGCTGGAGGGGGAACAATAATATGTTTTGCCAAGTAGTAACATTATTGCCCCCTAAATGCAGGCCTGTTTGCCAAAAAAAAGCAACGTATAGTCCAGCGATCAAAATGGACATGCCCTTGTGTTTAAGGGCAAACCATAACAAACCATAGGATAGTTTTAGAGATTCATTCTGGTCAGGATAGCGATTTAAAGGTTCAATATTGGTTTGTGATTCATCTTCCTGAGGA